>JAOTTJ010000177.1 GCA_029864465.1 Gammaproteobacteria bacterium
CGCGTCCTTCAATCGTCTCGTATTGGCCGATATCGCCGTAGGCTTCACCGTCGAAGGCGGGCGAGGTCACGGTGTCGATGACGATGCGCGTGACGTTTGCGTGGCCAACGGTCGAGTGGCTGAGAAAGACGGTCAAACAGCCAACGATGGCGGCTGCTGGGCTTAATCGTCGTTCGCGGAACATCGGTTTGCGCTCCTTTGTTGTTTTGCCCAGTGTCCACGACTCCGCCGCTCGGGTCCAGCTCCAACGATGGGCCTAGCGATCAAACATGCCGGCGACATCCGGGGGAGGCAGCCGTTGCTTGGAATAAATCGGCTCGTGCCGCCGGAACTCCTCGTCGAGATCGAGGCGTTCGCCGGCGCCTAGCCGGGCGCCTCCGGCGCCGGTAGGCAAGGCGCGGGCGCGGGCGGTATAGTCGCAGATTACCGGGCGTTGTCGACGCTGCTGAAGAGATAGTTCGACGTTTACATCGGGGTCGGCCTGCAGCCGCTTTAACAGTTTTTTGGGGGATTCAGTCATGTGGAACGATAACAACACGAAATTCATCCTTGCCGGCGCGGCCGCGATGGTCGTCTGCGGTACGGCCGCGGCGCAAGTTAACGAGGAAGTCAACAGCCGTCCCGATCCTTACGTGATGGATCAGGATTTTTTCAAGATGCCTGCAGGGCGAAAGATCGGTTCGACGGTCACGCTCGTGCCGGATCCCGACGGCGTCAGCATGTGGGTATACGATCGCTGTGGCGACTGGGCCTGCGTCGGGACCGATATCGAGCCGATTATGAAGTTCGACGCCGAAGGTAATTTCGTGAAGAGCTTTGGTGCTGGCTTGATCGTGCGTCCGCACGGCCTGCACATCGACTTCGAAGGTAATGTCTGGGTGACGGACGATCAGGGACCGGACGGTGTTGATCCGCGCCGCGAAGGCATGGGCCATCAGGTCCATAAGTTCTCTTCGGACGGTGAATTGTTGATGTCGCTTGGCACGCCCGGTGTCGCCGGCGACGGGCCGAACGAGTTCAATCGACCCTCGGCTGTCTACGTGGCGCCGAACGGCGAGATATTCGTCGGCGACGGCCATGGCGGAAACTCGAATTCGCGCGTCGTGAAATTTTCTTCGGATGGCACGTTCATCAAGGCATTCGGGCATCGCGGCACGGGGCCGGGTGAATTCGAGTCGCCGCACTCGCTCGCGATGGATTCGCAGGGACGATTGTTCGTCGGCGACCGCGGTAACAGTCGCATCCAGATTTTCGATCAAGAGGGAAACTACCTCGATGAGTACACGCAGTTCGGCCGGCCGAGCGGTATCTACATCGATGCGAACGACGTGCTTTATGCTGCGGATTCACAATCCGAGGACGAGGATCAAGTGGCGCTGGGCTGGAAAGAAGGCATTCGCATCGGCAGCGCCGTCGATGGCACGGTCACGGCGTTCATTCCTGACATCGACGGCGAGGGCTCGCAGGAAGGCGTCACGGCTGATGCCAACGGTATTGTCTATGGCTCGCTGACGGGTGGTATGGCGTTGCGGCGTTACACGCCGCGCTAGGCGGAAAGATAAACGGGCGCGCGCACGATTCTGACGGATTGACATAACAACGCGCCAGAATGTACCGGCCGGGCGCGCGCCGTCCCCGTCGTTTTTGTTGAAACGAGACTCACGCACTTTCACGGGCTGTCGTGGTTCGCATACTCAGTGCCTGGAACGCAAACCCAGGGACGGAGAGCGGCCATGAAAAATGTTGCCATCTGGATCGCCATCGCGATCGTATTTGCCATATACAACACAGTGACTCGTGCCGACCGTGACGACAGCGGTGCTGTCGTCGACGCTGGACGCATCGACGCCTTTCAGATGAAGGTCGGTGACTGTTTCAACGACTCGACTGCGATGACGTCGGACACAGAGTTCGAAGTCTCGAGCGTCGCCGGCGTGCCCTGCGCAGACCCTCATGACAACGAGGTCTATGCGATATTCGACGTCGGCGTCGACTCATATCCGGAGGGCGACGGCATGTCGGAGTTGGCGTTCAATTCCTGCTTGAAGCGCTTCGAGCCATTTGTCGGCAAGGACTATGAATCCTCGTCGCTCGATATCCTGCCGATGTACCCGACGTTGCAATCATGGAAACAGCGCGACGACCGCGAGGTCATCTGCGCCGTTTACGACATGACGCTTGCGAAGCTCGAAGGCAGTGTCTCCGGCCTAGGTCTCTAAACGTCGGCTGCCCCGATCAGTCCGTGCTCGGCCCGTTGCAGGGTCGGGCACGCGGCTGACGCTCTCGAGTTCTCCCGGACGAACTGACGCCCTCCGAAAAGGAAGGCGAGATAGCTATTTGCCTTCTGCTAGTTATACTGCGTAGGAACTCGCAGGAATCTAGCGGAGGCACCATGAGAATAATCGCCGCGCTATCGCTCCTTCTCTTGACGGCAACCGCGTCCGGACATCACTCGCGCTCACATTTTTCCGACGAAATTTCGATCATCGAAGGCACGCTCGTTGCCGTTCATTGGGTCAACCCGCACGTCGGCTTCACGGTGGACATTACGAACGAAGCCGGCGAGGCCGAGCGCTGGCGTGTGGAAGGTGTCACGAACCTTGGCGGCATGCGTCGGGATGGCGTGGCCGCGGAGCGCTTTACGATCGGTAGCCACGTGCGGTTCGCCGGCAATCGATCGATGCGGCGCCCGCGCGATTTTCTCGCGACGAACGTTTTGCTCGAAGACGGTGTCGAGGTTGTACTGGATGGAGCGGCGGGCCCTTTCTGGGAAGGAGAATTCATCGGCCGGCCGGATCCTTCCCTGGTTGATACGATGCCCGTCGATGCCGCTGCCGAGAACCGCGGCATTTTCCGGGTATGGAGCATGGCGCCGAATGGCGTGGGTCAGCGCGCAGCGTTTCCTTTCACCGACGCTGCGATTGCCGCGCGCGCTGACTGGGATCCGCTCGATAATTTTGCCGAGAACTGCGAGCCTGAAGGCATGCCGCGCATCATGCGCAATCCGCATCCTTTCGAGTTCGTCGACGACGGCAGTGAGATTCGGATCGTCTCGGAGCTTTACGACTTGATCCGCACGGTTCACATGGACGAAGACGCACCGCCCGCGGACGCGCCTGCGTCGCCGCTCGGCTATTCCGTTGGCCGTTGGGACGGTGACAGCACATTGGTCGTAACGACGACTCATGTGAACTGGCCGTACTTCGACAACATCGGCACGCCGCAGAGTGAGGACGCGAGGATGCACGAGACATTTACAGTTAGTAGCGATCAAACGCGGCTCGACTACCGGCTAACGGTTACGGATCCGGGTACGTTCACAGAGCCCGCTGTCTATGAACGTTATTGGCTTGCGCTCGGCGCAGAGATCGAGCTTTACGACTGCCAGGTCTTCTGACACCGCTGGGGCAAGCTGCCTGGCGACAGTTTTTCGGCCGAACAGGGGGGCGAGGAATGCTAAGAAACCAGTGTGTCGCACTGCTCAGCCTGCTAGCGCTCGCGTGGAACTCGCAAGTTTCGTCTCAGACGGTGGTCGAGGAAATTCCTCGAACCGCAGAGGGCACTCCGCGCCTCGACGGTATATGGCAGGCATTGTCGGAGGCGAACTGGGATATTCGCCCGCACGCAGCTGGGCATGCTCTGTTGCCTGAGCTCGGAACCTTTACGGCGATTCATCCAGGTCTCGGCATCGTCGAAGGCGGTGCGCTTCCGTATCAAGAGTGGGCTGCCGCTCGGCAGCAGGAGAACTTCGCCAATCGGTTGGAGCTAGACCCCGAGGGAAAATGCTTCATGCCGGGCGTACCGCGCGCGACTTATATGCCTTTCCCGTTCCAGATCCTGCAGACACCGGACCTCGTCATGATCGCTTATCAATACGCCAACGCGGTGCGTACGATCCATATGAACGATCCAGGCCCAGCTCCGAACAATAGCTGGATGGGGTGGTCAGTCGGCCGTTGGGAAGGCGACACGCTCGTCGTCAATGTGACCGACATGAGCGAGCAGACGTGGTTCGATCGGGCCGGCAACTTCCATAGCGAGGCACTGCGCGTCGTCGAGCGCTACACGGTTCTGAGCCCCAATCATTTGCTCTACGAGGCGACGATCGAGGATCCCGATGTCTTTACTCGTCCCTGGTCGATCAGCCTACCTCTGTATCGCCGCGTGGAAGAGAATATCGAGCTCATGGAGTTCAAGTGTGTAGAGTTTGTGGAAGAGAAGATCTACGGTCATTTGAGGAAGCAGAGCGATGAGTAAGGGAAAGCTTCACGGTTACTGCGTTTACTTCATCATCGCCATGTTCGGAGCCATCGGCACGGTGTGGAGTCAGGCGCCTCCATCCTTCGACGCGAACTACGAGCCACCGCGAACGCCGTCCGGGCAGCCGGATCTTCAGGGCGTCTGGTCGAATGCGATATTGACGCCGTTCGAGCGACCGGAAGAATTCGGCGATCAAGCATTTCTTACGGAGGAGCAGGCGAACGCCTACCAGGAGCAGCGGCGTCAACAAACGTTTAGAGGTGATCGAACCGTCGACGTCGAAACGGATGTGTCCCACGCTTATAACGATTTCTGGTGGGACTGGGGCACGGAGCTCGCTCGGACACGCCGCACGTCGCTGATCATCGACCCGCCTGATGGACGACTCCCAGCGCTGACGCCCCAAGCGCAGCGCCGCCGCGAGGCCCGCATCGCCAGGCGCGCTGAGCATCCTGCCGATGGGCCGGAGGATCGGCTGCTCCGAGAGCGTTGCATCATCTGGGACGGGAACAACGATTCCGGCGGCGGCCCTCCCATGATGCCATCGGCTTATAACAACAACTTCCAGATCGTTCAGACCGAGGACTACGTGCTGCTACTCAAAGAAATGGTGCACGAGACCCGTGTCGTCCCGCTCGATGGGCGCCCGCACCTGCATGACAGTGTCCGGCAGTGGCTCGGCAGCTCGAGAGGCCGTTGGGAGGGCGACACGCTCGTGATCGAGACGAAGAACTTTACGGACAAGACCTACTATCAAGGCGCTTCGGAGCACATGCAGCTGACGGAGCGTTTTACGCGCGTAGCCGACGACGTACTGCTCTACGAGTTTACTGTGAACGATCCGCAGGCCTTCATGCGTCCGTGGACGGCACAGATACCCACCGTCAAGCTGGACGGGATGATCTACGAGTTTGCATGCCACGAGACCAATCGAGGCATGGTGGGTTTACTCAGCGGCGCGCGCGCCGAGGAGGCCGCAGCGCGCGAGGCGGCCGGCAACTAAAGAGGTAAGGATTATGCGAACGATTATTCTGGTGCTTGCCGCTCAGATTGCGTTACTGATAGCCGCGCCTTTAGGCGCCCATCACTCGTTTCTCGCCGAGTTCGATCCCGATCAACCCATTCAGCTTCGCGGAACGCTCACGAAGATCGAGCTCATCAATCCGCATTCGTGGTTCCATATCGACGTGGTCGGCAGCAACGGCGAAGTCGAAAGCTGGGCGATCGAAGCGGGCACGCCGAACACGCTGTTCCGCAAGGGCATCAACAAGAATACGTTGCCGGTCGGTATCGAGATCATCGTCGATGGCTACCGAGCCAAGAACGGGACCAATACGGCCAGCGGCCGCGATATCACGTTCCCGGATGGCAGGCAGTTGTATCTGGAAGGCTCCGCGCCACCGGCTCCGGAGTAATCTACTGCTCACATACAACGGAGCGCATAGCGTTGCTGTTCGCCGAGAGCTTGACGCTCCTGGCGAAAACGCGAAGGAGCCGACCTCTGAGAATCGAGTGTGGCGCTCCCTACGAGAATCGAACTCGTGTTTCCGCCTTGAGAGGGCGGCGTCCTGGACCGCTAGACGAAGGGAGCGCGGGTGCCTCGGCCTGGAGGGGCTGCTATGATACCGGGCTTTAGGGCATCGTAAAACTTGCCAACGGAAGCTATTTGAACGACACGGATTCCCAGCCGCGCCCCGACCCCAAAATCATCCCCCGATCAGGCCATGGCATCAGTCGGGCCGACATCTCCCAGAGCGCTCTCAAAGTCCTGTACCGGCTCGATAAGGCCGGCTATCAGGCTTTTCTCGTTGGTGGTGGTGTCCGCGACCTCCTGGTCGGGCTTAAGCCGAAGGATTTCGACGTCGCGACGAACGCAACGCCCGATGAGGTCCGTAAACTCTTCGGCAACTCCCGGCTCATCGGACGCCGGTTCAAGCTCGCCCATGTGCGCTTCGGCCGCGAAGTCATCGAGGTTGTGACTTTTCGTGGCGCCGCAGATGTGGAGCACGACGACCGCAAAGCCGACGAGACGGGCCGGATCATCCGTGACAACGTCTTCGGTGACATTGCCGAGGATATTTGGCGGCGTGATTTCACGGCCAACGCGCTCTATTACAACATTGCCGACTACTCAGTCTGGGACTACACGACGGGCATGGAGGACGTCGCAAACCGGACGCTCCGGCTCATCGGCGACCCGGAAACACGCTACCGGGAAGATCCCGTACGCATGTTGCGTGCGGTGCGC
>JAOTTJ010000178.1 GCA_029864465.1 Gammaproteobacteria bacterium
AGCCAAGGCTGCCATTCGTCCCACGGTGGCTTGTCGCCGAACAGCTTGAACTTCAGCACATCGCGAGGCTCTCTGAGGCGTGCAGCAATATCGGGTGTGCACACGGGCGCGACGCGTTCCACGACGAGCGGCTCGACGTGGACATCGGGCCATCGCCCACGACCGAAACGGATGCCGGCATCGACATCCGTTTCGCGCTCGAAGTCGATCGTGTCGTAAGAGGTTCCAAGCCAGATCTCGAGCGCGGGATGTTGCTCCTGAAAACCGTACATCCTCGGAATCAACCAGCGTGCGGCGAACGATGGCAGCACGGAAAGCGATAGCCTCGGTGAGCTGCCGCGCTCGCGTATACGCGCCGTGCCTTGGCGGATCATGCGCAGCGCATCGTCGACGAACTCACGATACTGCTTACCGGCGTCGGTTAACTCGAGTCGGCGAGCACGGCGGTGAAACAGCGCTTGGCCGAGCTCACCCTCGAGCAGCTTGATCTGCCGGCTCACGGCGCCCTGCGTGACGTGCAGTTGCTCGGCGGCGCGCGTGAAGCTCAGCTCCCGCGCAACCGTCTCGAACATTCTGACGGCGTTCAGTGAGGGCAGGTCACGTGCCATGATTTAAGCTCATAAATTACGGTACTAAATTTAATAATTTCAATAGGTTATAGAATGTAGTATCAGGTTCACGCAGAATGGGATCGGAGTCAAGCATGAACGCGCTTAACATAATGATTGGCTTGTCACTCGCGGTCGCGAGTCTCGGCAGCGACGCGAACGAAATCGCGGCTGTTCGTGCGCAGCTACTGGCAGAACTCGAGCGCCCGCCGGCGGTAGGTGCCGCAGCCTGGGCCGTCGGCGAGTCAGCCAAGGCGCTGGTGAACCGGAGCGTGCCGGGGCTATGCCACCGTCAACCGGTCATTAGCGAAGGATTCGTGGTAACGCCGCTTTTGAGCTCGGCATGGATCTCGGCCAGCACCGACAGCGCGATCGACTCCGGCGAGTCCGCGCCGATATTAAGCCCGACCGGCCCCTTGAGCCGCCCGCGCAGCACCTCACCCGACGCGCCGAGCTCATCGAGCAGTCGATCGCGGCGCGCACCCGGGCCGAGGACGCCGAGGTAGGTAGCGGGCACGCGCTCGAGTTGCGCCAGATACGTTCGGTCCGTGACCAGGTGGTGGCTCATGACGACAATCGCGTCGTACTGATCGAGGCTAAACACCGCAGCAAGCTCTTCGGGACGGATGAGCTCAGCGCGCTCAGCCGTGGAGAAGTCGCCCTGCTCGAGATAAGCCGGCCGATGATCAGCGACCGTGACAAGCCAACCGAGTCCCGCAGCGAACCGTACGAGCGGCACCGCGTCGAGCCCCGCGCCGAGCACGAGCAATCGCGGAATCGGTACTAACGGTGAATAAAGCACCTCGGCCCCGTCGGGAGTAACCTCGAGCGCAGTCGTTCGTCGCTCTTGCGCGGCCGTGCAGCCTGTTGCGAGCCGCTCGACGCCAGCCGTATCGAGCTGCCATGCAGCTCTGGCATCACCATCCCAGATCAGCGTCGCCCCGCTGACAAGCTCCGACTTCCCGCTCGCAACGACGACGGCCATGCCAGCCGCCTCGACGCCGAGCAAGCCGTCAGCGATAGAGGCGAGCGGCTCGTAGCCGGCCTCGGGTGATAACAGCTGCAAAAAGACGCGGATCAGCCCGTTACAACCGACCCCGAGGCCCCAGAGATCCTCGCCGTCGTCACGCATGTCATACGTCACGGTCGCGGCGTCTCCGGTCTCGAGCACCTTGTGGGCGCGCTCGGCCAAGTCACCCTCGAGACAACCGCCGCTGACGAGGCCCTGATAGTCGCCGTTGGCCGCGATAAGAATACGGTGACCGGCTTTCGTGTAGGTTGAGCCGAGCGTGTCGTAGACCGTTGCGAGCACCATCGGCTCGCCGCCCTGCTGCCACTCCCTGAATCGCTGAATAATGCCGTGGGTACTCATCGGAAGCGGAGCATACCAGCTTCGCAGACGCACGGTGTTCGGCGGCCAGGCCCGCAAGTTGCGCCCCGCAAAGCAGCGCCTTAGACTGCCAGGCTACGCGCGCCCGCGTCCCAGCGGAGCGCTGATCCACTGAGAAGGATATCAAGTGAAACGTGCAGGCCGAGATGAAGCCGAGCAAGCGGTCCGAACGCTGCTGAGTTGGATTGGGGATGATCCCGATAGGGAAGGACTCAAGGGAACGCCTGGACGCGTCGTGCGCGCGTTCGAAGACTGGTTTAGTGGATACAACGACGACCCAGTCGAGTTCCTGCGCCGCACCTTCTACGAGGTAGACGGCTATGATGAAATGGTCGTGCTACGAGACATCAGCTTCGAATCGCATTGCGAGCACCACATGGCACCGATTATCGGCAAGGTCCACGTCGGCTACCTGCCCAACCGCAACGTCGTCGGCATCAGCAAGCTCGCACGCGTCGTCGAGACATTCGCTCGCCGATTGCAGGTGCAGGAAACGATGACGGCACAGATCGCCCATTGCATCCAGGACGTCCTGGAGCCCAAGGGTGTCGGTATCGTCGTCGAGGGCGTGCATCAGTGTATGACTACGCGCGGGATACGTAAGCCCGGCGTTGCGATGATCACGAGCCAACTGCTCGGGGACTTTCGTTCGGATCCACGCACGCGCGCCGAATTTCTCAACATAATCGGCCGGGCCAACTTGAGCGTTTGATTTCGAGCCGCGACCGTACAACGGGTCCGGCCACGGGAGTTCGCGTGAAACGCATACCGCAGATCAAGAACTTCATGACGCCGTTTCCATACTCGATCGGCGAGACGGCACCGCTCGAGGAGGCGCAAGCCTTCATGCGCGCGAAGAGAATTCGCCATCTGCCCGTCACGCGCGACGGCGTCCCCATCGGCATGATCACCGACCGAGACGTCAAGCTCGTGCTCGGCCCGGATTTCGCCTACCCCGAGCCGGGTGAGCTCACCGTGGAGCAGGTGATGATCAAGAAAGTCTACGCAGTCGATCTCGGCGAGCGTGTGGACAACGTGCTCACGCACATGGCTGAGCACCACCTCGGTTCCGCTCTCGTGACGAAGAAGGGTAGGCTAGTCGGCGTGTTTACCGCGACAGACGCATGCCAGGCATTTGCCGAGCACCTGCGTGAGGAATTCGGCCCTCACGGCGGCAATTTGATCGCCTGAGCTATTCCCCGCTGTCGGTTACAACGAACGGAATATGCTTGCGCTCGGCGTAGCGCCGCGCAAAACCCATCGCCTCGTCCTGTGACATCGGATGGTTCGCAAGCAAAGTACGAATCCGCCAGGTCGTACCGCCCTCGTCGATCTCCTCGCCGCTGTCGATATAACGCTGGATCGTCGCAAGCGTTACGGAATCGTTATCGGGTGACTTCCACGTGTAAACGTGCAGATAGTCCTGCTCTACTAGGCTCATATCCTCGAGTACACCGCGAGAAATGATTTGCACAGCCATGAGACGCGCCTTCCTGAAAAACCAACTCTTACCCAAGAAAGAAGCAAGGCCTGTGCCATCTTGCAGAAGGTTGCGTAAATCGCTAAGTTGCACTCTGTTATGTCAGGTCGGGTGACCCGTAGCGTCAGTTTCTGCCACGTCCAAACGCCGCGCGCCGTCAGCTGTCAAAATGCAGAAAAGATCGCGATACTAGCAACGATCGCCGCCGTATTCACGGCTGGAGCAGGCTCACAGCATTAGTTCGATGTGGCAACCGGCTTTTGAGAACTAGGTCATCGAAACTGTGACGTGGGTCCGCTATGGTCGATCCGATTCACGGTGCCAGTCACACACGAGTTAGGTAATGGTCGATAGACGAAAACAGGCAGGATTTACACTAATCGAGCTCATGATCGTCGTGGCGATCATCGGGATACTCGCTGCGATTGCTATTCCAGCCTATACGGATTACACGATCCGCGCCCAAGTCACCGAAGGCCTCAATATGGCCGCGCTCGCCAAGACGCCAATCATGGACGCCTTCTTGAACAACGGCGAGGCACCACTCGACCGGACCGAAGCGGGCATGACGGCGAACCCGGCCGATACGGCCGGCAAATACGTAACCTCAGTCGCGGTCAACAACGGCGTCTTGTCGGTCACCTACGGCTTCGAGGCCAATGCGATCATTGCCGGCCTCACCGTGACGCTGACACCATACGAAACCCAGGGTCTCGGCATCGTCTGGCGCTGTGGATCGGCGCCGGCACCCGCGGGCTTGCAGCCGATGGGCACCGCAGGTGGCGGCAATACGGCTGTCTATGCAGCACCGACCGTGCCGGATCAGTACCTGCCCTCGTCCTGCCGACTGTAGCCCGTCGGCCGCCAGCGGCTCAGCGATTGGATGACTTGATGCCGCGCCAGCGGCGCACCTGTCCCGTGTCGATATCGAATAGGTCGAGAATCCTGCCGACCGTCTGCTCAACCATCGCATCGAGGCTCTCGAGCTTGGCGTAGAACGACGGCACGGGCGGGAAAATAACGCCGCCCATCTCCGTCACTGTGACCATATTTCTGAGATGGACTAAATTCAGCGGTGTCTCGCGCGTGACCAGCGTGAGGCGGCGACGCTCCTTCAGGACGACGTCTGCGGAACGCGCGACGAGCGTATCCGCAAAACCGGTAGCGATCGCCGCGAGCGTCTTCATCGAACACGGCGCAACGATCATGCCGTCCGTCTTGAACGAGCCACTCGCGATACTTGCGCCGATATTCTTGTCCGAGTGAACGACGTCGGCCAATGACTCGATGTCGGCGCGCGGCATCTCGAGCTCCGTCGCAGCGTTAAGGAGCCCTGCCGCCGAGATCACAAGATGCGACTCGACATCCGGCACGCCTGCGAGTGCCTCGAGAATGCGCACACCGTAGACGGACCCCGTCGCACCCGTGATCGCTACGATGATACGTCTGTCTGCCATGGTCCGATTTGTCCTGCGCCAGGAGAGCGTCGCAGAATACCATGGGTCAAGCGACCGACCTCCCAGCTTCGTTGACAGTCTTCGCTATATATGACTGAATATATCGACTTTCCGAGCGGCGAACTCCGATGCTTCGAGTGACGACATTGCTACTCTGCACGATCGGCGCCATCTCGACGCGGCCCGCGCTCGGCGACGAAGCACTCGTCGCTGTCGCCGCAAGCTTCGTTCCGCCGATGGAAGCCGTCGCTGCGGCCATCGAAGCGCAGACGAACCATACAGTCACACTCGTCAGCGGTTCGACAGGCGGACTCTACGCACAGATTGTCAACGGCGCGCCGTTCGACGTGTTTGTCGCGGCGGACGCCGCGCGCCCGCGCCTGCTCGAAGAGAATGGCCACGGTGTGGCCGGCACACGAGCGACCGTCGCGCTCGGCCGACTCGTGTTGCTCAGCAGCGATGCGGCATTCCTTAACGCGCGTGGACTCGACGCGCTGCACGACGATTCCATACGCCGGATCGCCATCGCCAATCCCCGCCTTGCACCTTACGGCGTTGCGGCGCGGCAAGCGCTCGAAGCGCTCGGTCTCTGGCAAGCACTGCAGCCGCGGCTCGTGCGTGGCGAAAGCGTCGCGCAGACCTACGCCATGACAGCGACGGCCAACGCTGAGCTCGGTTTCGTCGCACTCGCACAGGTCCTCGCGCACGGCGCGGACGTCGCCTACGAGCAGATCCCCGACGAGCTTTATAGTCCGATACGCCAGGACGTGATCGTCCTGGGGCGCGCGCGCGATAACGCCGCGGCCCTCGCCGTGCACGACTATCTGCGCAGCGCCCGCGGCCGCGCAATCATCGAGCGCTTCGGCTACGGAATAATCGGGGACTAGCAAAGATGGGACTCATCGACCTCGGCCCCGTCTGGCTCAGTCTCCAGCTCGCCGCCGTCACGACGATCGTGCTACTCGCAATTGGCACGCCGTTGGCCTGGTGGCTCGCTTGGACGCGTTCGCATGCACGACCCGTCATCGAAGCCATCGTCGCGCTGCCACTCGTGCTGCCACCGACAGTGCTCGGCTTCTATCTGCTCGTGATACTCGGGCCTGCCGGTGCGATCGGACAGTTCTGGATCGAGCTCACGGGCTCGACGCTGACGTTCTCGTTCTCCGGTCTAGTCATCGCCTCGGTCATCTATTCGTTCCCGTTCGTCGTGCAGCCCCTACAGACGGCATTTGCGAGCGTTGGTCCCGAGCCGCTCGAAGCCGCAGCGACGCTCGGCGCGAATCGATGGCAGCAATTTTTTCGCGTCGCGAGCCCGCTCGCGCAGCGCGGTTATCTGACGGCGGTCGTCCTCGGCTTTGCACATACGATCGGCGAGTTCGGTGTCGTCCTCATGGTCGGCGGCAACATCCCGGGCCAGACGCGGGTGATCTCGATTGCCATTTACGAGCATGTCGAAACGCTGGCCTACGATCAGGCAAACGTTCTCTCAGCGGGATTGTTGATCTTCTCGTTCGTCGTCCTGCTCGGCGTCTACATCGTCAACCGGTCGATACCTATCAATCGC
>JAOTTJ010000012.1 GCA_029864465.1 Gammaproteobacteria bacterium
TCCAGTGACGGCGGTAACTCGTGGACGGAGCTCGATCGATTCGTCGGCGAAGGGACGAACACGAGTGATGCGACGTATCAGTCGGTCAGTTACGACGTTACCGCATATATCTCGGCCAATACACGCGTCCGGTTTATTTCTTCTCCGACGTTCGGCAACACCGACATCGTCTACTTCGACAATGTCGAAATCGCCGTTGGGCCATGCGGCGCAACGCAATGATGGTTCTCTGGATTCGATTGATAGATGGATGACTCCGATATGAGCACGCAGCACGATTCGCATGAGGATATATCGATGACGGCGCGCTTCCGCGCGACGCTCGTCATGGAATCGCTACCGAAGAAAGAGTCGTTCGCAAAGTCGACGTGGCGGCGCGTCTGCGAATTCGCCGCGGGCGTCTGGTCGACGACGGCGTTCGAGGACTCCAAGGTCAGCGAGTATGCTCGCGAGCTCATGCTCGAGGAGACCCGGCGCGGCATCATGGCGATGGCGGGCGTCTCGGCGCTGACGCAGCTCGCGGCGATGCTGCTGCACTTTCGCCTCGGCGCGGACGGCAACTTCTTCTACACCTACGGCTTGCTGGCGCTGCTATCGATACACATCGTGATCTCCTCGCGCTTCGTCAACGAGATCAGCTCCCTGCATCTGCTCGGCACGATCCTGCTCGTGATCACGGGCGTGGCGATCATGGCGATCGCGCATCGAAGCGGATCCGTCAATGCCGCTCTGCTCGCGAGCGTCGTGCTGCTGTTCATGGTCATGCCGATCGCACCCTGGGGGCTGCGCGAGGCCGTCGTCGTCGTGAGCCTGATCTATCTCGTTTTCACGGCCTCGTCGATCAGCGTCTACGGCAAGTTCGAGCCCGAGATGCTCTGGACGCTGCAGTTTCTCATGTTGGCCTCGGCCATCATCGCGACGCTGACGATCATGCGCAATGCGGCCGTCAGGCGCGACGACATCAAATCCCGCTTCGATCTGGAGTCCGCGCGCAAGCGCCTGCAGCTCATCTCGACGCGCGATCCGTTGACGGGCGCCTGGAACCGGCGCTACCTCGAGCAGAACTTCGTCGCGATCGCACGCGAGGCGCGCTCTCGCGGAGAGCGCCTGCACCTCGCCATCATGGACGTCGATGCGTTCAAGCAGGTTAACGATACCTGGGGCCATCATCATGGCGATGCGATCCTGTGCCGACTCGTATCAGTCCTGACGGGCAATCTCTCGGGCACGGCGCACGTGATCCGCCTCGGCGGTGACGAGTTTGCCGTGCTCGACACGGACGACGATTTTGAGTCAGCCGTCGAGCGCTGCCTCAAGCATCTGGCTACCGATCCGCGGCTGCTCGAGATCACGGGCGAGCCCGTTGCCGTGAGCGCGGGCTTTTCGAGCGTCGGTCCCGATGAGACGGCCGATCTCGATGCGATGTACCGGGAGGCGGACGCGGCCCTCTACGAGCAGAAACGCGAGCGCAGAGTAGGCTCTGACGATGAGGCGCTGCGCCCGGGTGACTCCATGCATTGAGTGGCCGCGCTCGGCGTCGCCGTGCCGCCCCGGAGACTTTGCGAACTGGTTCACAGTTAGGCCCGCCTCCGGTCAAGAACGCGTTTATGGGGTCGACATAATCGGGGATAGCCTGAACTGTTGCGGATCCTTGTGGAGAGTGTTTTTTGCCGCCTTTAGCCGCGCTGCGCCGTGTCGCGCAGAAGACCAGTAGCGCCGGAATTTCGCCGATCGGGCTCGAGTTCGCCGAGCAGTGCCTGAACGCCGTGCAGCTTGCCTTCGGGGAGCCTCCGGTGCTCAAGGCGCACGCTTCCGTGCCGTACCCGGTGGATAGGGCCTCGCTGCTGCGCTCGCCGCAGGCGCTCAAGAGTTTTCTCAAGCAGGTTCTCAAGACGGGCGGATTCTCCGGGCGCAAGGTCGTCACGGCGCTTCCGGACGCAGACGTGCGCGTTCTGTCCGTGACCTATCAGGTGAAACCGGGCCAGAGTGACGATCTGGCGATCGCGAGGCTCATGCAGGACCGCGTCGGCGAGGATCTCTCGCAGTTCGTCATCGACTACATACCGATCCGCACCGAGTCGCGCGAAGGTGACCGGCTCGCCCTCGTGTTGCTCAGCGAGCGGGGCACCGTGATTGCGTTCCTCGAGCAGCTCCGCGAGGCTGGGCTCCACGTCGAGGCGCTCGAGGTCGGCCTCGTGTCGATCCGGCGCCTCGTGTCCTCGTTCATCGCCGCCGGAGAGGCGCCCGAGAACGTGCTCGTCGTCAACGCGGGTGCGGCAAAGACACATCTGACGATGATCTCCGGCGAGCGGCTGCTGTTCGAGCAGCAGGTCGATTTCGGTGAGCAAGCTCTGCTCGAGCAGGTTTCGGTAGCGCTCGACACGCCCGCGGACACGGCGCGCGAGATCGTATTCCGGCTCGGTATCCATCCGACGGCCGAGATGCCCGCGGCACCAGAAGGCATCGACGATACCCTGGGCTCGAACATGATTCTGACGATCGTCGGACCGATGTTCACAAACCTCGTCGCCGAGATTCGCCGCGCCGTGTTATTCGCCTCTTCCGAGACGCGCGGCGGCGACGTCGGCCAGGTCTATCTCATGGGTGAGGTCGCGCGCTGGCCTGGTGCGGCGGAGCTGCTCCAAAATCTTGCGCAAATGCGCGTGACTATCCCGCGTCCGCTACCGGCCTCGGACGATGACAGCTCGCCGCGTCCTGAGCTCGTCGTGCCGACCGGGCTCGCGCTCAGAGGATACGCCAATGCGTGAGGTCGATCTGATTCCCGCGAGCTACCGCGAGGCCAGGCGCCGCAATTTCTGGGCAAAGGCCCTCGCCGGCATAGCGCTCGGCCTCGTTGTCTCGACCGCGGTTGCACGGGTTTGGCTCGATACGGCGGTTGCGGCAATCGATGCGGAAGTGGACCGGCTACAGATACAGCAAACGGTCACGAGCGCGGAACGCGATCGCCTTGCCGCGATGACCGAGGACAAGCGCAGCTATGAGGAACAGCTCTACCTGCTAAAGGGCCTGCGCAGTGGTGCGGCGGCTACGGAGCTGTTCGAGATAGTCGACGATTCTCTGGTCGGCGGCGAGGTCTGGTTTCGGGAGTGGGAGTTCCGGCGCGCTGGCGTCACGGACACCACTGGGCAGGCGATCGAGAGCGGTTACTTCGTCGTCGTGGGCGAAGAAGGCCAGGACGAAGAGTGGCGCGTGGAGACGCACATGACGATTGCCGGACAGGCGCTCGATCACGCGATGCTCTCGCAGTTTGTCCAGCGGCTCCTTGCGCATCCCGAGATCGAGAACGTTCACGTCAAACGCACGGATCTGCAGCGTTACGCGTCGCGTAGCCTCGTCGACTTCGATGTAGCCGTCGTCATTAACAGGCAGGTGGGTCACTGATGTACCAGGAGCTGCTCGATAAGCTGGACGTTCGCCAGCAGGCACTGCTTGCCGGCGGCGTTTTGTTGCTGATCGTGGTAGCGATTTTCTCCTACATCCTCTTGCCGCAGATCAAGGCTTACCGAACCGGGCTCGAGGCCCGGGCCATTCTCGACGGTGTCGCGGAGCAGGGTCTGGCCGTGAGCCAACAGCTCGAAAGCCTTGGGCTGGAGCTCGAGGCGCTGCAAAAAGAGCTGCACGGCGATACGGCGAATCTGCCGGAGGAGCAGCTGGAGTCCTTCGTGATAGGCCGGCTACAGGCGATCAGCTGGCGTAACAACGTCGAGCTCATGAGCATCGAGCCCGGTTCCGGCGGCACGATCCAGGATTTCAGCGAGTCGCTGTTTCGCGTCGAGCTCGCGGGCAGGTACCGCGATCTTTACAGGTGGATTGGCGACCTCAACGACGAGCTCGGCTTCGTCGTGATCAAAGAGCATCGCATGCGGCCGATCGAGGATGTCGCGACCGACCCGAGTCTGCTCGTGAGCCTGGCGATTGCGTCCTATCGGCTGGAGCGCTCGTGATGGTGTGCCGGGTCACCAATCTCTATCCCGCCGCGCTGCTGGTTCTAGCCGCGCCAGGCGCCGCTCAGGATCCGGACTCGGCGCTGGCGACGAACCCGTTCGATCGCCCGGCCTTCGTCGTGAATCTGCGTGACGCCGCAGCACCGGGCCCGATGACACCGCCGGTCCGTTTGGACTTGCGCACGACGATGGTCGGCAAGGATGCGGCGATGGCGAACATCAACGGTGAGATCCTCTCAGTTGGCGATACGTTCGACGGTTATCGCGTGGCATCGATACGCGAGGGACGCGTGATCTTGACCAAGGACGGTGAGCGCATAGCGCTCGACGTATACGCAACACAGCGTGGAGAGGATGAGGAACGCAATGAGCTGCAGAGATAGAGGCCCTCGGCAAATTCTCATCGCGTTGCTCGCCGCGATCGCCCTAAGCGCTGTCAGCGCTCTGCGGGCCCAGCCGGAAGAGCCGACGATCTCGCTCGCGATGACCGACACGCCGCTGTCGGAGGTCATGAATATGCTTTCGCAGCAGGAGCGCGTGAATATCCTCATGTCGGATGAGATCGATGTCAGCGTGTCGTTCAACATTTTCGACGTGACGGTCGAGGAGGCCATCGAGGCCGTCTCCAACGCGGCCGGTTACGCAGTCGAGCGGCGCGGCGCAAATTATTTCATTGTCGAGCGCGAGGACGCTGGGCGTTGGGCGACGAGCAATCTGACCGAGGTCCGCACTTTCCGGTTGCGCTACGCCGACCCGAATACGCTGCAGTCGATGCTGACACCTTATCTGTCCGACCTCGGCGAGCTTTCGGTGTTGCCCGAGCGAAGGCTGTTGACGGTCGAGGATGCGCCGGACTTCATCGAGCGCTTCGAACGTATCATTGCCGAGATCGACGAGCCGCCACAGCAGATCCTCATAGAAGCACAGATCCTCGAGATACTGCTGACGTCCGAAGACTCGTACGGGATCGATTGGTCGGATATTTTCACGGCTCGCCAGTCCGAAGGCGAGTTGGGCACTCAAGGGTTGTTGAGCGCCGGCAGTGCCGGCGCGACCGGCTTCTTCTTCTCGGTGACCGACGACCAGCTCGTTCTCGCACTGGCCGCGCTCGAAGCGCGCGGACGCGTGCGCACGCTGTCGACGCCGAAGTTGCTCGCAACCGAGAATCAAGAGGCCTCGGTGATCATTGGCGACAGGCGCGGGTTTCAGGTCACGACGACGATTAACCAGGTCACGTCGGAGACTATCGAGTTCCTCGAGTCCGGCGTGATCCTGCGCGTGACGCCACAGGTGGACCCCGACGGCAACGTGCTGCTCGACGTTCATCCCGAGGTCAGCACGGGCAATATCGATTCCAATGGTATTCCATCGCAGGTCACGACCGAGGTCACGACCCAGCTCATCGTGCCGTCAGGGCGCACCGTGTTCATTGGCGGGCTCATCAAGCACGCATCGAATCTGAGCCAGAACGGCGTGCCGGGGCTGCGGCGCGTGCCCGGTCTTCGGCGGCTTTTCAGCAACGAGGAGCGGACGGAGGTCAACACGGAAACGATTGTCATGATCACGCCCCATGTGATCCGCGATTTTTCGGGTGAGTGGAATGCGGCTCCGATGGCGACCGTCGTGAGCGCTGCGCAGAGTACCGAGGCCGAGGCCGAGGATATTCAGGATGAGCTCATCGGCGCCGAGCCGAGCGGGGCCGACTCCGATACGACGAACGATGCCGACGCTGCTGCGCAGACGATGGAGCAGGAAGACTGACGACGCTCACAGATTGAAGGGACCAGGGCCACGTCGATGTCGGACATCTCGAGGAGACCAGATCAACGGATTTGTCCAGATGAAATACGAAGCAAGAACACTGCATTCGATTCTCGATGAGATCGTCGATGCGCTCATTACGATCGACACGACCGGCAAGATCGAGACGTTCAACAAGGCCGCGGAAGCGCTGTTCGGTTACGAGCGCGCGGAGGCTATTGGCAAGAACGTCTCGATGCTCATGCCGGAGCCTTACCGAGGCGAGCACGATGGCTACATTCGGTCCTTTCTGGAGACGAACGTACCGAAAGTCATCGGCACAGGCCGCGAGGTCACGGCGCTGGACAAGGATGGTCGCGAGATTCCGGTGGAGCTCTCGGTCGCTCAGATCGAAGCGGGAAAGAAGCAGATATTCGTCGGCACGCTGCGCGACGTCTCGCATCGCGTCACATCCATGAAAGAGCTCGCAGTAAGCCACAGCATGCTCGATAACATTAGCCGGATTCAGTCGCAGTTCATTCTCGATGGAGATTCCGGCGCGGCCTTCGACGCGCTGCTCGAGCAGATTCTGCTCATGACCGAGAGCGAGTACGGCTTCATCGGTGAGATCAAGCATAACGAAGATGGGACGCCGTTCCTGCGTACACAGGCGATCACGAATATCGCTTGGAATGACGGGACACGAAAATTCTATGAGGAGAACGCTCCGACGGGCATGGAGTTCTTCAATCTCAAGACGTTGTTTGGCGCTGTCATGGTCGATGGCAAACCCGTGATTGCAAACGATGCCCGCAACGATTCGCGCAGCGGCGGCATACCGCCTGGACATCCTGCGCTCGACGCTTTTCTCGGCATGCCGTTTCACATCGGCCAGCGCCTGGCCGGCATGATCGGTATCGCGAACCGTCCTGGCGGCTACGACGATGAGATTATGCGGCGCCTGGAGCCCTTGCTGGCGACATGTGGAAATCTCGTCGGCGCGCTCGAGTCAGTACGCCAGCGCATGGCAGCAGAGGATGCGTTACGGGACGCGAACGAGCGCCTTGCGGTCACGGTGGAGCAGATGACGAAGCGCAATGAGGAAGTCATGCTGCTCAGCAAGCTCGAGGAGCTCATGCAGGCATGCGATACGCACGAGGAGGCGTATCAGGTCGTCGCGTACATTTCGAGGCAACTGTTCCCTGGATTGAGCGGCGCGTTCTACGGCATCGAGGAAAGCAGCAGGCGTCTGCAGCTCATTCACAATTGGGGAGGCCGTCATCTGGCGAGCGTGTTCTCGACGGCGCAATGCATCGCCATACGCCGCGGTCGCCCGCATATGTCAGCGGGTCTCGGCTCGCCGCTGAACTGCGCCCATGTCGATACCAAAGCCAACGTCTCACTCTGTGTGCCGCTGATCGGCAAGAGCGAGTCCTTCGGTGTGCTCGAGCTCATCGCTGAGAGCTCCGATGAGGGCCGGCAGTCGCTCGAGGACGTGCGCGAGCTCGTCGTGACGGTCGCTCAGCGCATCGCCGTGACATTCGCAAACCTGAAGTTGTCGCAATACTTCCGGGAACAGTCGGTTCGCGATCCGCTGACCAATCTCTACAACCGCCGCTATATGAATGAGACGCTGGATCGCGAGCTGCATCGGGCCGCCCGGACCAACGACGGCGTGGTCTCTGTGGTTCAATTCGATCTCGATTACTTCAAACAGGTCAACGACCGGTTCGGTCACGGTGCCGGCGATGCAGTGCTCGTGGAGTTCGCCGCGATACTGCAGGAAGTGTCCCGGGCCTCGGACGTGGCATGTCGACTCGGCGGTGAGGAATTCCTGCTCATCCTGCCGGATTGCCCGATTGAGATTGCCGTTGTACGGGCCGAGAAGATTCGCACCGACTTCGAGGCACTCGTCTGCGCGGCCGCCGGCGTTGCGCTCGAGGGCATGACGGTCTCGGGCGGCGTGGCAGCCTATCCTGGCTGCGCGAGGTCATCGGCCAGCCTACTGCGTGCCGCAGACGCCGCGCTGTACGAAGCCAAGTCGAGCGGGCGCAACTGTATTCGCCAAGCCGCGCCAACGGAGATCGCGGATATCAGCAGCACGATTCGCTCGCGCGCGCTCTCGACGTCGTCCGGCTCACAGGCGTAAATCGCCGCGTCTTGAGCCTCGGCCCGCCGGCTGGCGGGCCCATAACCTTATGTTTTTATGGAGATCTGGGGGGTCTATCGAGTCCGCGGCGTTGCGTTTGACCGCGGTATCGTCGTGTAGTTGAATGGATTCGCGAGTACGGATTCTGTAGTCGTCTGCTACAGATTGAGAAATATCAGACCGAATCCGCAGCGCCTAGACTGCAATGCCGTAGCTCACCCGGTGGTGCCCCAACCAAGGAGCTGCCATGGGGAGCAGTCCGGCAATCTATCGAGACGGAGAGATACCATGCACGACAACGATAAAACTCTAAACGCACGTCGTTCAGTCATCACGGGGTTGGGAGCGGCAGTAGCCGGTCTCGCAGTCGCTTCGCAGGCGGCAAACGCGCAGTCAGCGGGTGCGTCGGGCTTTCAGCCGACGCGTCACGCTGGCGATGCCTGGTTCGACGAGCTTCCAGGACAGCACCGCGTGTTCATCGACTCGGCGACGGCGCTCGGTGGGGCCGAGGCCGTGCTCTACGCGAACAACCTCTATAACGCGCGGGACGGCGCTTACCCCGGCGAGCCCGCGGATTTTGCGATGATCGTCTGCTTCCGGCATCTGTCGACGCCTTTCGGTTACACCGACGCGATGTGGGCCAAATACGGTCAGGTCTTCAACTCGGTCATGAACTTTCCCAATCCAGCGACGGGTCAGGCGTTCACCGTCAACCCGCTCAATCAAACCCAGACGACTTTGCCGAACTTCGGCTTTACGATCGATTTGGTCACGGGGAAGGGCACGCATTTCGGCATCTGCCGCGCGGCGACGCAGTTCTTCTCGGGTCAGATCGCTCAGGCCACGGGTGGCAGCCAGCCAGACATCTTCGAGGAGCTCCTCGCGAATGGGATTCCGAACAGCCGCTTCGTGTCGGCCGGCGTTATGGCGCTCACGCGCGCGCAGGAGTACGGTTACAGCTTGCTGTACGCTGGCTAATAAATCTTTGGGGGTCACTATCGTGCGTTATCTAAGTCTCTTTACCATCGTCATTGCCGGCCTGATCGCCGCCGCACCCGTGAGCGCGCAATCGACGGCTGAGATCATCGCCGCGGCCGTGCGACCGCTGCCCGAGGATCTGCGCGACGGCGCGACCGTCTATCGCTACGCGGCCGACACCGGTGAGCGCATCATGCTGCGTCAGGGAACCAACCACATCGAGTGCCGGCCCGAGGACGCCAACGGGTTCACGCGCTGCGAGTCGGTGCTCATGGGCCCGCGCCGCGACCTCGAGGCGAAGCTCCGCGCCCAAGGCGTCGAAGGCGATGCGCTGCAGGCCGCAGTGGCCGAAGCCGAGGCAGCCGGGGACATCGACCCGGTGCCGTTCGGCACGATGCTCTACCGGCTGTTCGATACGGGTGACCGGATCCAGCGCCTCTGGCTCGTACGACTGCCGAATGCGACCGCGGATCAGCTCGCCATGCCGACAGCGAGCCAGCGTGATAACTCGCTCGCGGGCATGGGGCTGCCGTGGATGATGCGCGAAGGCACGCCGAACGCGCACCTGATGATCCCGATCAACGGCACGGAGTTATCCAACCCCGGCGGTACGACGACGCGCGCGAACACAAAGCACATCGATGATCCCATCGAGCAGGCGCTGCTGCCGCTGCCGGACAGTCTCAAGGATGGCGCCACGGTCGTGCGCTACGATCGCGAGACGGGCGAACGTAACGTATTGCGCCAAGGCACGAATGTCATCGAGTGCCAGACGCGCGACCCCGTGACTCTGTTTATACGTTGCTACCATGAGCAGCGCGGTCCCGAGTACGACTTGCGTGCGAAGCTGACGGCGCAGGGCATGTCGAACGACGAGATCGGCGCCCAGGTCGATGCGGCACGCGCGGCCGGGACGATCCCGCCGCGGCCGTTCGCGCTCGACTACCGGGTTTACGAGGACGACGACCGGATCAAGTATCTATGGATACTGCGTATGCCGGACACGATGTCCGAGGATCTCGGTATGTCCACGGCGAGTCAGCGCGACAGCTCGCTGGCCGGACAAGGCTTGCCGTGGATGATGCGCGAAGGCACGCCGAATGCGCACCTCATGATCCCGATCAACAGCACCGAGCTATCCAACTAGCAAGAACGATTGGGGTCAGAGTCAATTTGCGCGAGCGAAACTCGGCCCGGGGTCCTTATGAATTGGCAATCGGGTTCTGATCCCGATTTCATCTGACTCTGACCCGATGTCGCTTAGCCGCGCTCGTCTTCGGCGGAGCCGGAGCCGGCTTGCGCCGCCTCACGTTGTACGCGGTACCACTCGCGGATCTCGGCGAAAGGCCCGTACTTGTGCTGGTCTTGTGAGAACGGATCCCCGTCTGCATAAGGTCCGTAGGGACTGTCGACGGGCTTCCTGAGCCGGTCCGGGTAATCGGCTTCGAGATTGGCTTTTTGCGGTCGCGGCTGGGAGTTCATGTACGCGGCGACGTCATAGGCCTCATCGTCCGTGAGGTCGGCTTGACCGAGTGGCATGCGCGCCTTGATGAAGCGAGCGGCCGTAAGCACGCGGTGCATGCCGGCGCCGTCGTTGTAACTGTCTGGCCCCCAGAGCGGCGGGAATAGATAGCCGTCCTTGGGGTCGCCCGTTTCCAACAGGCCCAGCCCGTCCGCGCCATGGCAGACCGCGCAGCGATCTGCATAGATCGGACGTCCGGCCTCTGGATCGGCTCTGCGCTCGGGCGCTTCGAATAGGGGTTGCTCATCCCATTCGCTGTTGGTCTCGCCCATCGCCTCCAGGCGCACGTTGAGGCTGTCGACGTAGAGCTCCATGGCGATGAGCTCGACGCTGTCGCGCGGCAGAGTCCGGCCGTGCATGCTGCGCTCCATGCAGCCGTTGATCCGCGCGCGCATGTCCTGCATCTGACCGTCGCGCCCGGAAAAACGCGGATAGCGAGGTGTGGACGGGAGCAGCGAGAGCGTGCCGGGCTTCATACCGGTCTCCAGATGGCACGAGGCGCAATCGAGATTCGATCCGGAGTAGCGCATCTGGGGATCTTCCGCATTCGGACCGATCAGCGCGGCGGTCTCACGGATCAGTCGGCGGCCGTACTCGACCGTGGCCTCGCGCGGAATCGCATCGGCGCTGCTTGGCTCGGCACGGTCCATGACGAGTGCGCCGGCAACGACGGCGCCGCCAAGCGCAGCCGTCGCGGCGACGGCTGCGAGCAGAGTGCTGCGTGTCTTACTCGGGCTCATCGGCGGCTCCTTCGGATCTCTCTCGAGCGTCCTGTACGCCCCGATCATACTGCCGCACCTGATCGTGAAAAAGGTGCTTCGGTGCCTCGATCTGCTCACGCAGGTCGGGTTTCAGCAACCAGGCCAGCGAGAACGCGCCGGCCAGCGCGAGCGAGGCGACGACGATAATCGTTGTGATCACAGGTTGTCACCGTCGAACAGGCTGCGTACGTAGTGCACGACGGCCTCGATCTCAGCGGCACTGAGCCGATCGGTCCACGGCGCCATCGACGTACCGTCCACGCCGTCTTGCAGGATTCCTACGCCCGCCGCGTAGCTCACGCGTTGGTTGCGAAAATCGGTCGGGGCGACCGGCACTGGAAGATCGTTTGCGGCAAAACCGTCGCCCGCACCCGTTGCGCCGTGGCATTCGGCACAGTGTTGCGCGTAAACACGTTGGCCGAGCGAGAGCTGCTGGGCCGATGCAGCCGGTCCCGGCTGCGGATCCGAGAAGCCCATGACGAGTTCGGCGAGCGCGGCGTGATCGGCGGAGGAGTGATCGCGCCAGCCCGGCATCGAAGTCCCGTGGACGCCGTTCCAGAGTGCATCGGCGAGGCGGCTGCGCGTGTACTCGTGCTCGGCCAGGTTCGTCGGCCGGGGGCGCAGCCATTGCGCGGCCGGACCATCGCCGCCGCCCGTTTCGCCATGACAACCTGCGCAGTTGTGCGCCCAGAGCATCATGCCGGTGTCCGCAGAGGCCGGGCTGCCGAGCGCGGGGACATTACCGCGCGGCTGCGTGCGCCCCGGGTGCGCGTTCAGTGACGACGCAGCGAAAGCCATTTGTGCCCAGCGATCGTCGGGCACCGCGGCGGCGGCGTTCGCATCGCCCTCGGGCCAGGCGAGCTCGCGTGCGCGACCGAGGGTTTCCAGATAGGCGACGAGATCACGAGCTTCTTGGGTCGGGCGATCGGGCGAACCGTCGAACAGTGCCGCGTAGGACGGCATGATCGATAACGGTGACACGGCACGAGGCGCATACAAGTGCACGTAGTGCCAGTTCTCCGTGCGCGTCGCGCCGGCGCGTGAGAGGTCCGGCCCGATACGCCGCGTGCCCCACAGATGCGGATAGTCAAAGCGCGTTTCCCACGCGAGCGTCGGCGAGCCGAAGCGAGTGATGTCCGCATCCGTGTAACGAATCTGTTGCGTATGACAGTAGGCGCAGCCTTCGCGGGCGTAGACGACGCGGCCGCGCTCCTCGCCGGCCGTGAGGCCGAGCGGGTTCGGCGGTGCCATCGCGGCGGTCTGCTCGGCCAGTATCTGTTGCGGCCAGACGCCGAGCAGCGATACGGACATGACGAAGAACGCGACGCCCGCGACGCCGGCGACGACGTAGGACATCGTGAGCACGCGCCCAGCGCCGGCCGGCGCGAGTCGCGGCGTCACGACCGCGGCGGCGGGCTCCGGCCGATCGTTAGCCAGCGTCTGCGCGCCGGCGCCACGCGGACCTGTCGTCAGGCCGACGAGCAGGGCGACAAAACCGCCACCGAGCAGCAGTCCTGAGAACGTACGAACGATCCAGTACGGCCGCGAATCTCGCACCGAGTCCAGCCACGGTGACCCGTCGAGCCAGAGCTCCGCCTGGACTAGCCCCGCGACGGTGAGGTCGACGAACATGGCGATGACGCCGACGACGAGCAAGCCATACGCCCAACTGAGCGCAGCGGCGTTGTAGCGTGCCCAGGAAATACGCTGCCACGCGTGAATGAGGCCGCCGATGGCGGCGAAGGTCGCAAAGCCCAGCATCGCTAGATGCGAGTGCGCGACGACCCAATCGGTGAAGTGCACGGCACGCTGCAGGCTCATCTGTGCCTGCATGGCGCCCTGCACGCTGACGATGAGGTAGAAGATCGTCGACATGGCAACGAAACGCAGAGCGACGTCGCGCGGAAAGACGCCCGCGCCGCGCATCGACATCAACAGATTCGTGACGACGATGACGACGATGACACCGAGCAATGCCGAGGCCGCGATCGCACTGATTTGCGCGGCCATTGGTATGACCGAGAAAACGTAATGATGCGTCCCGTTCAGCGGATACAGAAAAAACAGGCCCCAGAAGCCGAGCATCGACAGGAAGTGGCTGAATATCGGACGCCCGGTCGAGGCCGGGATCACGAAGTAGAGAATCGCGAGTGCGAGCGGCGTCACGAAGAGCCCGACGGCATCGTGTATCCAGAGCCCGCTGAACGCGGCACCGGCAGCGCCCGGCACGAGCTCGGGGACGATATTGCCCATCGGAAACGCCATGATCGTGAAGACCAGCGCGCCGATGATGTACCAGCTCGAGACATAGAGCGTTTCGAGGCCGCGCCGGAAGAAGGCTGGTAGAAACTGAAGGGCACAAAGCCCGAGCGCAATCAATATAAAGACGTCGACCGCGAGCGGGAACTCCGCCCACTCGAGGGGCTGGCTGACGCCGGCGAGCACGAGGATCCATCCTGGGATCATGACGGCGAAGTTCCAGATGCCGAAGAGCCAAAGGCCCAAGCGCCGGCTCGTGACGGCTTGCCCCGTCAGCACCGGCACGGCGTGGTAGAGGAACGCGAGAAACGCGTTGCCGAGCCAGCCGAACATGACACCCTGAGTATGCGCATAACGCAGCCGGCCCCAGCCGAGCGGTAACACACTGCCCGTGAGATCTGGCAGAAAGAACTGCAGGGAGATGATCAGGCCGAAGACGACCGCGATCAGCAGCGTGACTAACGCGGCTATTCCGTGAGCTGCGACGAGCAACGTATCGACGCGGTGCTCGGTCGCAGGCTCGGTCGTTTGCATTATCGTTTCCCCTGAGAACGAACCGATCGACTACCAAAATCAGTCTATTCGCGACCGTCCGTTGTGCGGCGTCTAGTCTAACGAAATCGGTAAACGCGAGGGAGTTTTCAGTCGCTTGTGATCCCGATGGCGCGCAGCAGCTCCTGGCTCAGGAAGCCGTCCGCGACGAGGCCGAGGTCGCGCTGCAATGCTCTGAGCGCAGCGCGGGACTGGGAGCCGAAAATGCCGTCGGCGGTGCCGCCGTCATAGCCGTTCTCGGCAAGATATTGCTGGACCCTGACGACGTCGTCGCGGCTGATCGGCTCGTCCTCGACGGGCGGGTTTGCGAGGCGTCCGCCGCCCGCGATGCGATCGGCGAGATGCCCGACCGTCAGGGCGAAGAACTCGGATCGGTTCCAGCGCATGATCACATCGAAGTTATCGTAGATGATGAATGCTGGGCCGCGCTGGCCGGCCGGAACGACGATTGCGCCTTGCATGTCGAGATCGGGAATGAGCCGTCCGGCAATGTCCGTCACGCCGAGGTTGCGCCACTCGTTCAGGACTTTTCGCTGATCACGACCGACGATTCCGTAATCGAAATCCTCCGGCAGCAGCACCTCGCGGCCCCAGCGAATGCCGCCCTGCCAGCCGATACCCCTGAGGAAGTTGGCTGCCGAGGTCAGCGCGTCTGGCGTGCTGTTCCAGAGATCGACGCGTCCATCCCCGTCGCCATCGACCGCATAGCTGAGATAGTTGCTGGGCATGAACTGCGTTTGCCCCATCGCGCCGGCCCACGAGCCGCGCATGACGCCGGGCTCGACGTCGCCGCGATCGACGATGCGCAGCGCGTTGACGAACTGCTCGGTGAAATAATCGCTGCGTCGTGCATCGCAGGCCAGCGTCGACAACGAGTCGAACACGGGCACGTTGCCGAGGTAGCTGCCGTAATTAGTCTCGAGCCCCCAGAATGCGACGATGTAATGGCCAGGCACACCGTAGCGACGCGTGAGCTCATCGAGCAGGCTCCGGTGCTCCGCGTACAAGGCCCGACCGCGCGCGACGCGCTCGTCGGTCGCGCGCCTGCCGAGGTAATCGGCAAACGTGGCGAGAAACTCCGGCTGGTTGCGGTCTGCCCGGATGACGGCCTCGCGCGGCTCGACCGTCGGGAGAATGCTGTCTACCGTTTCGGCGCGGATACCGCTGTCGAGCGCTGTGCGCTCGAGACGCGCAAGGCATTGCGAGAAATCGGTTTGCGCATACGCAGGCAGGGAAAACCCGCTCGATAGTACGAGCAGACCTGTCGTCACGATTAATTTGAGCTCTGTGCGCATCTTCTCGGCGAATCCATTCCGGTGTGAGCCTAGCAAGCCAGGACGCCGGCTGCCAATTAGCAGCGAGCGCGTGACCAGGACAGAAGCGCCATACCGGCGCCCAGCGTGCGACGGAGTTCACATTTTCGGGCTCTCGAGAGCCTGTCACGCGCGAGCCGCGTAATAGTCTTACGCAGCAACGGGTCTTCTTGCTCGCGGGCCGTTGCGCGTGCCAGCGTGACTGACGAGATTTTCTGGAGGAGACAATATGGCCGCAGCCGCCGTCAAGCTGAGGCTCGAGGAGCCCTCGCGAATCCTGTTCGCGCACTCACCGTTGGGCGCGTTCGTTTTCACCCTGATCGCCCTCGGCTTTACGTGGGGATGCTGGCGATTCGTCCCCGCAGAGGAAGGGATCGTCCGGTGGATCTTCGTCGGATTCTGCCTGCTCTTCGTCCTGGCTGGCGTATTCGGGATCTTCTGGCGCTATGAGCTCGATATCGATCTCGGCAGACGCCGCATCAGGATTCGTCGCGGCTTCTGGCCGTCGCCCCAGACGAGCGATCACGGGCTCGATGAGGCTGACGGAGTTTGGCTCACGATGGACTACCGGTCCTCGGGATCGAAGAGCAAGCGGAAGGTGCCTTGGTGGTTCGTGAGTCTGAAGTTTCCTGGTGAGAAGAAAGGCACGCGAATCTTCGTCACGAGGAACGAGACCGAAGGCTTTGCCAAGTGGGAGCACTACGCCGAGCGGCTGAGGCTAGACGCGGTCGATGCGACGGGCGATGAGCCGCAACGCAGGAGTTGGGAGGCGCTGGACGAGAAGCTCGTCTCATCCGAACGCGAGGACCGGCCCGTGAGGGCGCCGACGCCGCCCGCAGGGACGGTCATTAGAACGAGATCCAATCGCGGCTGGAAGGAAGTTCTGCTTCCGGCGCCCGGCTTCAACGGCGGACTCGTATTCCTCGTCCTGTTCGGCGGCGCCTTCACCGCGCTCGGAATCACGGCGCTGCTTGCAGTGCTCGGCGTCATCGACATGCAAGTCCAGGGAAGCGAGGTCGCGATGGCGATCGTGCCGCCGGTATTCGTGCTCGTGGGGCTCGGCGTCATTTGGCTTGGCATCATCGACAGCTACAAAGAGACAATTATCGGAGTCGTGAGCGGCGAGCTTTTCATTGAGCGTCTGGCGTTCGGTCGGCGTTCGGGCAGGCGAGCGATTCCGCTAGCAGACATCGAGTCGGTCAGCGTAGCTGGTGACGTTCGGTCGCGGCACCGCACGGGTGTAAATGTAGACATCGGCGGTGTGCGGCTTGGTAAGAAGAAATACCGTGATCGCGAAGACGAAATCGTCGTTCGCGCCGATCAAAAGATCTTACGTTTCGGCAGCTCCCTGCCCGAAGAGGACCGGACCTGGCTCGCAGACGCCTGTCACTACGCGGTCGTCGAGGGTCGGTTTCCATAGCAGACAGCCTAGGTCGAGCACAATCAGCCTCTACCTGCCGGCCAGTCGCGCTGCATCTCGAGGAACGTGAATGAGGCGGACCACGTGATCATGACGAGCCCTGTCAGTGCCTCCATGCCAGTCATGAATCGGATCGGGCCTAAAGGGTAGACGTCGCCGAAACCGACCGTCGTATAAACCATGGCCGAGAAATACGCGTAGTCGAACAGGGTGACGATCTCGATGACGCCTGCGATCGATCCATAGCTGTCCCAGCGCAGCAGCCCGTAGTAGCCGAAAGCGAATAGCCAGATCTCTACGGCGTGCGTGCAGAGGATCACGAGGATCAATATGACGACACGCTGGCGGCGACGGTGACTAACCGCAGGCAGGAAGCCGATGCAGGCGCGCAGGACCTCGTAATGCAGACCGATGACAAGGCTGACGACGAAGATCGTCGTCAAGAGAACGCCCCAAACCGCCGGATTCGTCATTGCGACCCTACCTGAGCAACGCGCTGAGTCATTGCTGTACCTCGAACGTCAGCGCTGCGCATGATGAATGGGCGGGCGCTCCGTGAGACCGAAGATTTTGAGCGCAAAAGCGAAGTCGTGCGATCGCTCGCGGAGCCGTTCGAAACGGGCGGCGGACCCGCCATGACCGGCCTCCATATTCATTTTCAGAAAGAACGGCCCGCCTTGGGCTTCGTCGCGCAGACGTGCCACCCATTTTGCGGGCTCCCAGTAGGTCACGCGGTAATCGGTGAGACCACCCGTCGCCAGGATCGGCGGATAGTCGATGTCGTTGCGGATGTTGTCGTACGGCGAGTAGCTCGCAATCGTCGTGTAGGCGTTGGCGTCCCGAATCGGGTCTCCCCATTCCACCCACTCGGGCGGCGTCAGCGGCAACTCGGCGTCGGAGATCGTGTTGAGCACGTCGACGAATGGCACGGCGCCGATGACGCCACCAAACAATTCTGGGCGGAGGTTCACGGCTGCGCCGACGAGCAGGCCGCCCGCGGAGCCGCCGTAGATCACTGTCTCGCCCGCGCGCCCATAGCCGCGTGCTTGCAGCTCTTCGGCCACGCGGATGAAATCCGTGAACGTGGTGGTCTTCTTGTCGAGCTTGCCGTCCAGATACCATTGCCGTCCCTTGGCCGCGCCGCCGCGAATGTGTGCGATCGCGTAGACGACGCCGCGGTCGACGAGCGAGAGGCGATTGGTTTCGAAGCTTGCGGGAATCGTGATGCCGTAGCTGCCGTAGCCGTACAGCAGCAGCGGCGCTGTGCCGTCTACGGGCGTGGATCGCAGTCGAACTATCGTAACGGGGATCTCGGCGCCGTCATCCGCCGTCACCGCGAAGCGCTCTACCGTGTAGAGACTCGGATTGTGGCCGCTCGGGACTTCCTGCGTCTTGCGCAGGGTCCGTTCGCGCGTGCTCATATCGAAGTCGTAGATCTGTTCTGGCGTCGAAGGCGACTCATAGCTGAAGCGCAGCGTGTCGGTATCGAACTCGTAACCGGCGTCAATTCCCAAGGCGTAGGCCTGCTCGGCGAAATCGATGTCATAAGCATCTTCGTCGGCGTAATCCGAGATCACGATACGCGGCAGGGCGTTCTCTCTCTCGAGTCTCGCCATGCGCTGCGCGAACGGCACGAAGTCGAGGAGATAGATACCGGGGCGGTGCGCGAGCCAGTCCTGCCAGTTCTCTCGGCCGGGCGCAGTAACGGGTGTACGCGCGATTTTGAAGTCGACCGCGTCGTCTGCGTTCGTGCGTAAGTAAAAATAATCACCGTGATGCTCGGGGTAGTAGAGTTCGTCATCTGTACGCGGCGCGATGAGCACGGGCTCGGAATCGACCGGGGCGTCCGCGCGCAGGAAGCGCGCTTCGCTCGTCGTCATTTTCGAGGAGACGATAAAGATATAGGCTTCGCTATGACTCTTTTCGACGCTCAGGAAGAAGCTGTCGTCGGGCTCCTCGTAAACGAGGATGTCCTCGGCGGGATCCGTGCCGAGGACGTGCCGTTTGATTCGTTTCGGTCGTTGGTTATCGTCGCGCTCGGTGTAGAAGAACGATCCCGAATCGGCGGCCCAGACCGGGTCGCCGTCCGTCGAATGGACGGTCTCTCCGAGATCTTCTGCCGACTCCATGTTACGAATGCGGATGTCGAAGTATTCCGAGCCCGTTCGATCGACGGCATAGGCGATCAGTGCATGATTCGGGCTGTGCTCCACGGCCGCGATGTTGAAAAAATCCTCTCCTTCACTCTCGATATCGCCGTCGTAGAGGACCGTTTCCTCGCCGCCGTCTCTTAGCGTGCGAACGAATACGGGGTACTCACCGCCCTCGCGAAAACGCATGGCGTAGGCGAAAGGGCCGTCTGGCGACGGAACGGTGCTGTCTGCTTCTTTGATGCGTCCGCGCATCTCGTCGTACAGTGCGTCTCGAAGGCTCTGAAGATCCGCGGTTGCCTGCTCGTAGTATGCGTTCTCGGCCTCGAGATGCGCGCGGACGTCCGCCCGCAACACGTCGGGATCGCGCAACACGTCCTGCCAGTTCTCGTCTCTGAGCCAGCCGTAGTCGTCCACGCGTGTCTGACCGTGTTGCTGGATCTCGACGGGGCGCTTTTCTGCGATGGGCGGCTGATTTTCGGCAGCTGGCAGGAACATGGTTTGCTCTTCGATCATGGCGTTGTCGGTTGCGCTAACAGTAGCGCGGAGTCGATTGTCGTTTGAGCTCGAGCCGCACGCGGCGAGGGCGATGGCGTAGAGCACTGCGGTGCCGAGCCTCGTGCCGAACGGGTGATGTTGCGGCGCTAGTGCCCCGAGACAGCGTACACTCATTCGCTTCATCTCCGATCCATAGCTGAATTGAGATGATAACGTCAACTAGACTTCGTCGGCGCGGTCTGAATCAGGAGCCGATGTATATTGTATATTTCGAAAGGAAACCAGATGAACTTCAATCGGGTATGTCCGTCAATCGGCCGTGGGTCTTGACGTTGCATCACGCTATTATAAAGTTTGGCCTATTTCGTCGTCGCCGTTCGTCTTTGCGAGGTCCGGCTTCAGATCACCTAGTGGACGACGACGTTCCGCTGCACGCCCTCAAGCCCTGATGATCGCGGCGACCGTGCTCGGCGGACTGTTATTACTCTGGATCGGCGGAGAGGCGTTCGTTCGCGGAAGCGTAGCGGTAGCTGAACGGCTGAATGTCTCGCAGCTCATGATCGGCCTGACGCTCGTCGCGTTCGGGACCTCGTTGCCGGAGCTTGTGACCAGTCTAGCCGCGGTTTTCGAAGGCGCCCCCGGGTTGTCCGTCGGCAACGTCGTCGGCAGCAACATCGCCAACGTTCTGTTGATCTTGGGGATAGCAGCGTTGATTCGGCCCGTGATCTGCCGGCCGGATGCGTTCTATCGAGATGCCGTCGCCCTCGGTATCGCAACTGCTGTCGCGACGATCATGATTCTCATCGGGCATCTAGGGCGCGCTCACGGCTTGATCCTTCTGGCCGGACTCGTCGTGTACCTCGCCGTCATCTATCGGAAGGAACGAATCCAGCCGGGTCCGGCCGGCCGAGTGCTCGCCGGAGAAGCGCAGGCAGCCCATCCTGCCCCGACGACCTTGCCGTTTGCGCTTTTTCTCGTCGTCGTAGGCCTCGCAGGCGTTGTCGGCGGCGCTTGGATGCTCGTTTCGGGCGCCACTGAACTGGCGCTGATCTGGGGTGTATCGAGGACATTCATGGGGCTCACGATCGTGGCCGTCGGTACGTCTTTGCCGGAGCTCGTCATCACGAGCGTCGCCTCTTTCCGGGGACGATCGGATGTCGCGCTTGGAAACATCATGGGCAGCAACATGTTCAATCTGCTCGCTATTCTCGGGATTACTGCGATCGTGACGCCCATCAATGTGCCGCCTGCGCTCAGGGTGATCGATCTCGCAGTCATGGTCGCTGCGACGGCCCTGCTGATCGTCGTCGCAGCAACGAGAATGCAAGTTGCACGTTGGGAAGGCGCTGGGTTTCTATTCGCCTACGTCGTTTACACGATCGTGCGCAGCAGCATCGCCCTATAGACGAGGGCCCGGCGGGCGCGACCTCGCTCTGCTGGTCGAGCTATGCGCGCATCAGAATAATTTCGAGAATCAATTCTGAGCCGCGAGCTCTCTCTCTGTCTTGAGGCCGAGCTTGTGCATGAGCATCGAGGCGGGACAGAAGCCCGTGAACGATTGCTGGAACAGGTTGGCGCCGACGAACACCGTGAGCCAGACGAAATACGGGTGCGCGTAATAAGTCAAAGCGACCGATAGCAGTACCATGAAGCCGGCAAAAGCCGTCAAACCGCGTTCTACTGACATCTTCAGTTTCTCCTTAGACATAGTGGTTCAGAAGTTGTAGCGGGCCCTGGCGTAGACGTTGCTGTTGTCCTCGAGCTGGCCGAAGAATGTCTGGTCCCGCTTTCCGGAAAAGAGACTCGCGCCGGTCGTGAACGTCCAGCGATCGCTGTGCCGATAGCTCACGCTCGGGCGCACGTAGTGATCGTCATCGGTCGGCGAATAGAATGCGAACAGCGAGTAGGTGAGCCGGTCCTGCGCCGTCCTGTACGTTAAGCGCGTAGTCAGAACGTGGCGGCGCTCGTCGGGCTCCAACGACGGTGCTGGCGAATTCTCGACCAGCGCTGCGTAGTCTCGCGTCAACTCGAGATACCACTGCAGGCCGACGGTCAGACGCGGGCGAGCTTCGAACTCGTAGCCTGTAAGCAGGCGAAGCTGATCGTTCGGAATCAGTGGATTGGTGCCGCCGCCGTCTTCGCGCGAATCGTGATAAGCGATCTCCGCGTTGAAGAGCCCGCGGCCGAGCGGACGGCGCAGACTGGCGCCGATGACGGAGAGCTGGGGGAAGCTCGGCTCGAGCGACGCATTCGAGCCAAGTGGTTGCTTGAAGAACCCCCGATAGAAATAGCCCGCGTACTCGGTCGAGCCGACGGTCTTGAACAGGCGTAGCGCGAGCTCGCCGTTCTCGATATCGTCATCGGGCATCCTGGCATCGAGTGGCGGGCGCGGGGCAACGATGCCGCCTGCGACGGGCGAGAAAAACGACGCGCGGGCGCCCGTCAGATAATTGTCGGGCTCGAACTCGGGCGACCAGACGATGTCGACGTTGATCGCGTTGGTGTACCACGTCAGTCGAAGAGCATCGGACGGATCCTTGAGGTAATCGTCCTCGCGGCCGAAAAAGAAGCTGACCCAGTTTTTCGGGAACAGGTCGTTGAGAAACACGAGGTCTCCGGTGCCCCAGGTCAGCACTTGCCGCCCTACCTTTAGATCGACGGAGCTGCGCGGCGATGCTTGAATCGCGAGCTCGCGCAGTTCCGCTTCCATCTCCGACTCGTAATCGTCATAGAGCAGATCACCCTTGAACGTCAGGCGCAGCGCCTCGCCGGCCCATTCGGTCTCGAGGCGTGCCCGCACGTCGCCCAGCGTCTGCCGCGGCAGTCCGTTCGGGTCGGCGTCGAGTCGGCGGCCGTAGCCGCTCTCGAAGAATCCGGTCCAGGTCAAACCCCCTTCTTCTTGCCACTCGTCATCGAAATCATCGAATGCTGCGAACGGGTCGTCCTCCTCCGCAGGCTCTGACGGGGCTTGCGCATAGACAGGCGCAGCGCCGAGCAGTAGCGCAACTGCCGTGAATTTCACAAGATCGATCATCAACGCTCCGGGCGTTGCAGCCACTGTTGCGGCGGGTTGCGCAGCGACCGCTCTGTGAAGACGGTCTCTTCCATGCCGACGTCGTAATCGATGTAGCGGAACTGCATATCCGTTTGTCCGCCGGACGCAAGGTCGCTGACGCGACTCAATGTCACGGTCGGGTAACCGTCGATGTCCTCCACTTGCAGCACCTCGACGCGGCGGAAGATTTCGCCGGCGGTATCGAGGTATTCGATCTTCATCGGTAGGAAGGTCTCCCGGTCGATCCACGTCTGGTAGGTCGTGAACTCGACCGTCGAGGTGTCTCTTGGTGTGTGCTCGAGCACGTAGTGTTCGTCGGTCGTCTCGAGCAGCACGTGCGCGTCCTCGTCGGGGCTGCGACCGGAAACGTCCTCGTAGTAATAGTGGGCACCGACGAAGCTCGTGCGTTTGTCGCCTGCCGAGATTCGTTTGACGAGATCGAGTCCGGGCAAGTAGAGCCAACGGTCGTCGTCACCGCCCGCATGCTTCTTGACGAGGAAGACCGTGTTGCGAACATCCGATGGCTGGCTGAAGACGACGAGAAATTCCTGGTCGCCACCGGCCTCGATATTGCGCCGGAGCACGGTGAACTGGCGGCGCTGCTCGCGGCCCTGAGCGTCGCGGATGATCATGCGCGCCTCCGAGCGACCATCCGCGCCGGCGTAATACGAGGCGAGGTTCGCGCGCGCGACGATCTCGTTCGGGTCGGTCAGGGTCTGACCGCTAGCAGTGTTGAGCGCGAGCAGCAGCAGCGCGCCGCTCGTCAGCATCAGACGAATCGAAAGTGTGTTCATATCTCGCTCCTTGCGGGTGTGGTGCCAGACATCGTCTGCTGGCGTGCTCGAAGCAGCCACGGGCCGCTCCACGAGAGAACGGCCGGTAGCAGCACGAGCGTCGAGAATCCGGAGATCGCCATGATCGATGCCATGAACGCGCCGACCGTCACATACGGGACGAGCGGCGCAAAGAACAACGGCGTAAAGCCGAGCGCGATGACGATCGCGTTGCGGGCGATCGCACGCGCCGGCTCCTCGAACATGAGCGCTCCAGCGCGCTCGAGTGATGTCTCGCGGGCTGCGATATCGCGCAGCCGTTGAATGAAGTGGATCGCGAAGTCGACGGACAGCCCCAGCGTCAACGACGACAGCACGGCAGTCGGCATATCGTAGTCTTTGCCGATCCAGCCGATGAGCCCGTAGACACCGACGATCGTGACCGTGAGCGGCAGCATCGCGAGTAGACCGAACGCCGGGGAGCGGAACAGCAACGCCATGATGATGAAAACCACGACGAAGGCGCCGAGCAGGCTCTTGAGCATGCCCGCGACCATCTCGTTTTGCCAGACGACGTTGATGTAGGTCTTGCCGGCCCAGTTGAGCTCGACGCCGGCCGGTAACGGCCGCGACTCGAGATACTCATCGAGCGCGGCGATGACAGCCGACATGTCCTGGTTGTCCCCGCTCGTGAGCTGCAGCCAGATCGCCGTCGAACGGTAATCCGGGGTGACCATGTGCCAGAGGTCCTGCGGGCGGTGCGAGGATTGAAACTGCAGCAGCGCCTGGGCGACGCCTTGTGCCGTTGCAGGGATCGTGTAGTCGTCATCCGCTCCGGTTCTGAGCTCGCGGTTGACGACTTTGACGACGTCCGGCAATGCGTTGGTCTTGCCGACCAGACCCGAGGCTATCAATGCGCGCTGCAGGTCCTCGATGAGCGCCAGCGACTCCGGCGTCTGGAAGTACCGGGAGGCGCTCTGCGCGTTCTCGACATGCGTGAGCAGCGACTCGTACATGGGCTCCGTAGCCGGTGACGAATCGAACAGGGCATCGTCGACGGCACTGACGAGTCTGCCGAAATAGCTCGAGTCCGGCTGCGCCGTGAGCAGATCACGTAGCCCGCTGACATCATCGCGGGCGGCCTCGATCGCCTCGAGCATGCCCGTGGTCTCGGTCTGGAAGCTCTCCCATGCTGCTGCGTCGTCGGCTTCGAGCACGACAAACGCGTCGTAGGTGCCGGCGAAGTGCTCATTGAGCACGTGGTCAGCGATGCGGATGCGGTGGCTCTCCTTGAACCAGCGCACGGGGTTGTCGTTGATCTCGATCCGCATCATTCCGGCGACACTGACTGCGAGCAGGCCGACCGTGATGCCCGTGATGAGCTTACCGTGCCGGAATGCGATGGCACCGAGCTTGCGCAGTGCGCGAGACAGCAGCGTATCGGGTTGCGCGCCCTGCTTGATGCGGGCGAGGCGCGCGAGCCCGGCCGGGCGCATCCGCACGACGTACGCCGGGATCAAGGTAATCGTCGTCACGAATGCCAGCAGCACACCGAACGCGACGAACGCACCGAATACCTGCACCGGCGGAATGGGCGTGAGCAACAGCGAAGCAAAACCGACGGCCGTCGTGATCGACGTGAACAGCATCGGCCGGTATAGATGCTCGACGACTTCGGTCATGACCGTCTTCGGGTCGTCGCCCGATCGGTACTTATCGGCAAACTCGGACATGATGTGAACTGAATCGACGACGGCGATCGGCATCAGAAAGATCGGGATCATCGAGCTCATGATGTGGACCGTGAAGCCGAGGCCGATCAGCGCGCCCATCGTCACGATCACCGTGACCATCGCAACGATCATCGGCGAGGCGACGAGGCCCGGGCTCCTGAAGAAGTACAGCATCAACAGAAAGATCATCAGTGCCGCGAGCGGGGCCGAGACACCCATTTGAATGAACATCTCCACGCCGAATGTGTCCTCGGCCACAGGCAATCCCGTGATGAAAACCTCATCCGCGTCGCTGTCTTGCGTGAGCTCCGCAGCGATGCTTTCGATCTCC
>JAOTTJ010000179.1 GCA_029864465.1 Gammaproteobacteria bacterium
CGGTGTTGCGTGGGGCATTCTCGGCGGCGCCCTGCCCGGCATCTCGCCTTCGATCACGATGGCGCTCGTACTGCCGTTCACGTACGGCATGGATCCCGGCGCTGCGATCGTGCTGCTCGCGGCCACCTACGTCGGTGCCGAGTACGGCGGCTCGATACCTGCGATCTTGATCAATACACCTGGAACCAACGCCGCAGCCGCGACCGTGCTGGACGGCTACGAAATGCAGAAGCAAGGCCGTGGCGGCGAGGCGCTCGGCATTTCGCTTTACTCCGGCGTGCTCGGCGGCTTGTTCGGTCTGACTATGCTCGTGCTGTTAACAGAGCCCCTGGCGCGGCTCGCGCTGGCATTCACGCCCATGGCCTACTTCGCGCTCGGCGTCCTCGGCTTGAGCGTCATCGCCTCGCTCTCCGGCGAGTCGCTGATCAAAGGATTGGCCGCCGGTATCATCGGGCTCATGATAGCGACGGTCGGTTCCGACCCTATCTCGGGCGTGCCGCGCTTCACGTTCGAGCAGGCGGATTTGCTCGACGGGATTCCGCCGATTCTCGTCATGGTCGGCCTTTTCGCGGTCAGCGAGCTCTTGCAGCAATCGAGCATGGGCGAGTGGCGCAAGGCAGACCAGAAGGCGACCCGGCTGCGCTTTCCGGACGCGGCGCTGCGGCGCCGGCTCATCAAGCCGCAGCTCTTCGGCTCGGTCATCGGTACGTTCGAAGGTGTCATGCCCGGCGCCGGCGGCACGATCGCCTCATTCATGTCCTACAACGAGGCCCGGCGCTGGTCGCGCAACCGCGAGGAGTTCGGTAAAGGATCACCCGAAGGCGTTGCGGCGCCAGAAACTGCCAACAACACGGTCGCTGCTACGGCGCTCGTGCCTGTCTTGAGCTTCGGTATCCCGGGATCGAATTCCGCGGCTATCCTGCTCGGCGGGTTGCTCGTGCACGGCATCATTCCCGGTCCGCGGCTGTTCGCGGAAAACGGTGACGTGATCCTCGGGCTCTATACGGGGCTCTTCGTCGCAAGTCTCTCGTTGCTCGTGCTCGGTATGCTCATCCTGCCAGTATGCCTCTGGCTCGTTAATCGGCCGAAGGCCTATCTGATGGCCTTCATCTACGCGCTGATTTTTTCGGGCGTTTATTCCATCGACTACAGCCTGTTCGATCTCGCGCTCGTGCTCGGGGCCGGAACAATCGGCCTGATCATGCGCCTCGTCGGCCTGCCGTTTCTACCCGCTGTGCTCGGCGTCGTGCTCGGTTATCTCGTCGAATCGAACTACCGCCGCTCGCTCGTCTTGTCTGGCGGCGATCATTTCATTTTCGTCGAGGACCGGATCGCGCTTGGCTTGCTGAGCGTCGCGGCTTTGTTCATCGTCGGTTCGCTGGCGACACGGGCTTGGCTATTCCTGCGCGCGAGGACAAACTGAGATGAGCTCGACAACACCGCATGCGCCGATCGCCACGGAACTCGGCGCCTGGCTAGAGGCGCTCGACTCGACCCGCCTACCACGAGACGTCGAGCGCGCCTGCGCGGATACGGTCATCGATACGCTCGGGCTCAGCATTGCGGCGCGCAACTCGGATTACGTGAACGCACTGCGCGAGTCCTGGACGGCGCTGGGTCCGTGTACCGTGTTCGGCTCGGATAAGCGCCTCGATGCCGCGAGCGCAGCGATGATCAATGGCACGGCGGCACACGGTGAGGATTTCGACAACACGTTCGAAGGATGCCCCGTTCACTGGGGCGCAGTCGTCGTGCCTGCAGTGATCGCGGCAGCCGAAGCACATCGCTTGAGCGGGTCGCAGACACTTATCGGCCTCGCCGTTGGCGGTGAGCTCATGTGCCGGCTCGGCTTACTCGCGCAGAAAGGCGTGCACACCGCGGGATTTCATCCCACGGCGGTGCTCGGCGCCATGGGCGCGACGGCGGGTGTCGCTGCGGCGCTGCGATTGACGCGTGATCAAACGGCCAATGCGCTAGGCATTGCCGGTAGCATGGCATCGGGAATCATCGAGTATCTTGCCGATGGCTCGTGGACCAAGCGAATGCACGCAGGATGGGCGGCGCAATCGGGCCTACGCGCGGCGAGCATGGCCAGAGCCGGTTTCACGGGGCCTGCGACCGTGTTCGAGGGCACGCATGGACTCCTGCACGGCTTTGCACCCTCCGTTACGCCGGACTTCGAGACGTTACGCGGCGGGCTCGGCGAAACCTGGCACGTCGCGAGGACGGCATTCAAGCCATACGCATGCGGGACGATGACGCAACCGTTCATCGATTGCGCCAAGCGGCTTGCCGAACGCGTCGAAGCTGCTGCGATCGTCTCACTTCACTGCCGCGTCGGTGAAGGCACGGTTCACCGCCTCTGGGAGCCGATCGCGCTTAAGCGAAAACCACCGAACCCGTATGCCGCAAAGTTCAGCACGCCGTATTGCATCGCTGTCGGCTTTGTGCGCGGCAACGCCGGGCTCGCCGAATTTACCGATGAGGCGGTCCGCGACGCTGCCGTGCTCGATATCGCCAACCGCGTCAGCTTCGAGATCGATCCCGACGACGAATACCCGCGCAATTACACGGGCTCTATCTCGGCGACGCTAACTGATGGTAGTGTCGTGGAAGAGTTCCAACCCTACATGCGCGGGGGTAGCCGCGATCCGATGAGCCGGGAAGAACTCGTTGCGAAGTGCGCGGCCAATATCGCCTACGGTGGGGTTGACGCTCGAGTAGCGGACGCGGTCGCTGATTTCGCAGACTCGCTCGCCGAGGCGAGCAACTCCGATACGATCGATAGAGCGCTCGGTAAGGCCCTGGCGCCAGCCTAGGTTGCGGCCGCTTCCAGCGCCTCGAGCATGCGCTCGGCCGTAAATGGTGCGCGGCGCAAGCGTACCCCGGTCGCATCGAAAATTGCATTCGCTATCGCCGGCGTAATCGTACGCGTCGACGGCTCACCCGCACCGTAGGGTGGGAGCTCCGGACGATTCACGAGCACGATGTCGATCTCCTCGGGCGCGTCGGCCATCTCCAGAATCGGATAGCTGAGCCAATCGATGCTCGTGACGCGTTCGCGAGAAAACCGGACTTCCTCGTGTAACGTGCGGCTCATGCCATGAATGACATTACCTTCGAGCGTGCGTCGTAACCAAAGCGGATTGACGACGATGCCTTGGTCAGCCGCGACGACAAATCTGCGTGGCCAAACCCGCCCCGTGCGTAGATTGACATCAACTTCGGCAATGACGGCGACGACAGAATTATTGCGCCGTGTATAGGCCACTCCGCGGCCGGTCGCGACATCGCCCGATCGTATCTCGCGCGTCGCCGCGACTCGCGGTTGCCATGCGTAGCGTTCCGCCGCGGCACGCAGCACATCAGCGTCGCGCTGCTCTTCGAGATAACGCAATCGGAATTCGATCGGATCCGTATTGACGGCGTGCGCCATCTCATCGACGAACGATTCGCTCGCGAAATGTATCTGCGGACCAAGTGGATCGCGCAGATGTGCCGTGCGCAACGGCGAGGCGCGCCCGAGCAAGGGTGCTATCGTCTGCCAGTACTGAACTTTGTTCGGAAACTCGTAACGATCGCCAGGATTGTTGAAGCGCTGCACGCTCGCATCCGGCCAACCGGTCAGCATGCCCGCGTATGTGTGGCTCGGATTGCTCTCGTTGCTTTCCGTGTCGCCTGCCGAGAAGCCCTTTGATCGAAAGCAATAGGCCGTCACGTTACCGGCTGCGTCGAAGCTGGCGCGCACGTGATGAATCGATGCTGGCCCTTTCGGGTCCCAGCCGCTGCCTTCATCGCGCATCCCCTGCACGCGTACCGGCCGTCCGGCGGCTTTCGACATCAGCGCGGCATCCATGGCGGCGTCACCGGCGTCGTTACGTCCGTAGCTACCGGGACCGGGCACCCAGATGCCGCGGACGTTTTCAACCGGGAGCCCCAGCAACTGCGCGACGCCTTGCGCCGCGTAGTGCGGTTTCTGCGAGCCCGTCCAGAGTATCGCGTGATCGCCGCGAAAATCGCAGACCGCACAAGCCGGCGCCATGCTGGCGTGGGACTGGAACGGGAACTCGTACTCGGCCTCGATAACCCGATTCGCCCGCGCGAGTGCGGCATCGAAGCTTTCGAGATCCGGCGCGACGTCGGCCGCGCGTCCGCCGCCCGCGCTCTCGCGGACGACGGGTGCTTCGCGGATATGATCGTAGAGCGAAGCCATTTCCGGAAATGGCGCGTCGACGTCGGTCCAGGTCACGTCGAGCTCACGCGCAGCCTTGATCGCGTCCCATTCCCGCTCGGCGACGACACCGAGGTAGTCGCCTTCGTGCACGACGCGCGCACCCGGAATGTGGGCAATCGAGTCTGAATCGAAGTTTGCCGGCACGCTACCGGCTACGGGCGGTCGAACGACCCTGCCGTGCAGCATGCCGGGCAGGCGCACGTCGACGATGTAATCGCGCGTGCCCATGACAATGCCAGGCAAGTCGCGTCGCTGAAACGGCTTACCGACCGTCTCATAGATACTCGATGGCTTAGGCGTCTCCCGGCCACGCGCATCTAGCGTATTGCCAAAACGCCCGTTCCATTCCAGCTTGACGTCGAAGTGTTGCCCGCCGAGGAGCTCACCGTAGCTGACGCGTTGCGTAGGGTCGTCCAGCGCGTAAACGGCGCCACCCTGGGAGCCAACCTGGCTCATTAGGAGTCCGAGATGCCGTGCACCGAGCTCGCTGAGCACGCGTCGCGCTTCCGCCGCCGCATTACGTAACGGTTTGGCGCCCTGCTCGAGGCCTGTGCTGCCGCTGGCGCCGCCCTGATTGACCGTCAAGGCAGTATCGCCCATGACGACCGCAACGTCGTCTAGCGCCATGTGGAGTTCTTCGGCCACGATCTGCGCGATCGACAGATCGACGCCCTGGCCCATATCCATCTTGCCGAAGTACGCCGTAACGAGGCCCTGCTCATCGATAGCGAGGTAGGTATCGAGCTGTGCGGGTGAGAGCTCCCGCCAAAAAGGTCCCTGTTGACCGTCCCCCGCCGGTGCTTGACTCAGCGCTCGCGGCGCGACCACGGCTACGACGAGCGCCCCGCTACCCTTGAGAACGTCACGGCGGCTGACTGTCGCGTCGAACTCCATCGAGTCAGGCCCGCTGCAACTCGCCGGCCGCACGATTCACGGCTCGCAGAATCGCCGAGTGCGCACCGCAGCGGCATTTGAGTCCGGCGAACGCAGCGCGAATGGCCTCATCGCTCGGCGCAGGATCGCGTTCGAGCAGCGCAACTGCGTAAAGCACCCAACCACTCACACAGTACCCACAAAACGGCACCTGCTCATCGATGAAGGCCTGCTGCACGACATGCGGCGTTCCATTTACAGCGAGCCCGCCGAGCGTAGTGAGCTCACCCGTAACCGCGGCAACCGGCATCACGCACGAGCGGATCGGCTGACCGTCCATGAGCACGGTGCAGGCACCGCATTGCGCGAGGCCGCAGCCGAAGCGGGGGTTTTTGAGTGCCAAGTGGTCGCGCAGCGCATATAGCAGCGGCATATCCGGCTCGGCGTCGAACGTGTGCGATTCGCCGTCTACGGAGAGCGTGATCAAGGCCATTCAGGCGATCCCCTCGCGCTGCCCAAACTGGCGTGTAGATTAACATAGGCACCATCCAGCACTCACGCTGCCGGCGCCCAGGCCGTTACTGAGCGATGTCCTCGAGCCTGCGATTGCTCGTCTCGATCATTCGCATGGCCGCGATCATTCCGATAACGGCCACACCAGCAAACATCAGAAATACCGCTGCAATTCCCTGCTCGCCGACCATGAGCCCGACGATCGTAGGCGCGGCGGCCGAGGCCAACCTCAGCCAGGACGTCGCAAGACCAGTGCCAATCGCACGCATGCGCGTCGGATAGATCTCCGGCGTGTAGAGATACAGTACGGCATTCGTCGATCCGATGATGCCGTAGGCAAGCGTGCCGAGCACCATGAGCGCGACGACGTTCTCTGCGCCCGTTATCCCGAGGATGCCCAAAGCCGAGCCACCGAGCACAAACGATGCTGCGACCCAGTTGCGCCGTCCGATCCGATCGATCGTGAAGACACAGACGAGCAGCAGAATGACCTGCGCGACGTTCGTCATCGAGGCGGCGAGCAGCGCTGTTCGCAGCTCGAGGTCGTAAACCGTTCGGTACAGCGTTGCCAACCAGTTGTTGAGCCCGTTCGCGATGAAATAGGCGCTCGCCCAGAGTGTCCAGACGGTCAGCGTGCGGCTGAGAAAGGCCGGTGAGAGCAGCTCGAGCCAACGGGTCTGTTGCGGACCCTGCCCGGCCAGGACTGGCGTGGGCTGTGGTGGTGGCGGTGATGAGGGCGTCGCTTTGGCCTCCGCTTGCATCGCGTAGGCGTTACGCGCTTCCATGACCTCGATGATCCGTTCGGCCTCGTCGAGGCGCCCGCGATTGATAAGCCAGCGTGGCGATTCAGGAAGCTTCGAGAT
>JAOTTJ010000180.1 GCA_029864465.1 Gammaproteobacteria bacterium
GCTCAGCGGCACGGTCGCGACGGTCTCGGTGAGCTCCTGGCCATCCCGGAAGATGCTGACCGCCACCTGCGGACGCTGACTCGCACGTTCGACCTCACGAAACGTGTTGGCCTCGTCACCATCAAGACTCAGCAGGATGTCGCCCGGGCGAAAGAAATCCGCCGCCGGCGATCCCGCGACGATCGTCGATACAGCCAGGATTTGGCGCCGCTGCGGATGGTGCCGCTCGTAGCGTTCCACCCACGATTCGGGCAGACCGAAATTCCGTGCCGTAGCCAGCGGCATACGCCGCCACTCGACCTCGAGGGAATGCAGAATTGTTCCGTCTCTGAGGCGGTCTACCATCTCGACGATGAGATCGGCCGGGATACCCATGTTGATCTGCGTTAGCTCACGGCCCGACTGATAGGCGAAGCTCGCCCATAGGGCCGCTACACGGCCCTGCCGGTCGACGATGACGCCGTCGAAGTCATCGGGACCGTTGACGAGCTCCACGCCTTCCAGATTCGAGTCCCGGAACCGTAGCGTGCGCGACAACGGGAAATTGGCAGCGACGACGGCTGCTACTTGGCTCGGCTGCGAGTTCAGCGTGAGATCGCCCTTGAGACCGACGACCGCAACGTTATCGCCCGGCAACAACTCCTCGGTGACAAAGCGCGCACTCGTGACGGGCGTGTCGCCGATCAGTGCAGGATCGTAAGCGATCACGGCCAGGTTATGCAGCGGATGGACGTATTCGACGCGGCCCGCGATCTCGAGCGAACCCGCAAACGTGATCCGGACGTCGCCGATCGCGACTGGCACGGTGTTGCGGTCGACCACGATGAGGCCGCGCTCCGCGTCGGCGATGAGCCCGGTTCCGTAGTAATGGCGATCCGACACGCCTGAAACCGTGTACGGCATATCGAAGTTGATGAGCACGAGCGAGGTCGCGATGCGCTGGACGTAGCGCTCGCCCGGCTGCTCGGGGAAGGTCGTCGAGCCTGCGATGATCGCCCGGGCAGGCGGCGGCTCAGCAAGCGGGCGGCAGGGCCACAGGCCGGTCTGGTCGTCACGCTTGCAGCGCGCGCTGGGGAACCAGCGCCGGTCGTTCGTGATCAGTCGCTGGCGTTGTGTTTGCGGATCGTCGAACTGCAGGAAACGCACAGCCACGCGCTCCCCTTGGGGCAGTCCTTCGAGCACGCGCTCGAGATCGTCTATACCGTTCAGGGGCACGCCGCCGACGCTCAGAATCAAGCTCGCCCGCGGAATGGCGGCCATACCGAAGACATAGCCGGGATTGGCGAGATAAACGCCCGCTGCGGGCCGATTGAAATGCCGTGCCTGTTGGTAGGAGAGATCGTTGAAAATACCCTCGCCGTACTCGATGAACTCGTCCGGCGTGATTGCATGCAGATCGTCGACGTGCAGATCCTGCTCGAGCGGGATACCGCCACGCTCGATCCGCACGCTCACGGTCCTTCCTACGTAATCGTCGAGCACGCCCGCCAACGGCACGAAAGCGGTCGTGAGCACATCGTTGACGCTCACGACGATGTCACCGGGCTCGAGGAAGCCGCCGGCCTCACTGCCCGGGATGACGTGCTCGACGACGAGCAATCCAGTCTGGTCGGGATAGGCTTCGCGCATCAGTGCCTCGGTCGCCTCGGTCAGGCCGAGGCGGCGAAGCTCGGCGTAAGGCTTGTGCACGAATTCGGTTTGCAGCGTGCCGCGCGGCACGGCCTGACCCTCTCGAACGAGCTCGAAGGCACGCTGAATACGGTCGAGCGGTAGAAAGAAGCTAGAAGCGGCTTGCGAGTTCGCGCCGGCGTTGAGCGCGACGACTCGCCCCTCGATATCGACAACGGGGGAACCGGACGAGCCGCCGGACGTGCCCGAAGCGGCCTGCAGATAGAACGTATTGAAGTCGTTGTAGTTCCCGCGGCCGTAGTTCGGCGCCTGACGATCCAGACGCGCGATCGTGCCGGCAAGTATCGACAGCTGCTCGCCAGCATCGTTGCCGACGACGCGAATGTCTCTGCCGATTTGCGCGGCCTCGGGCACGAGCGCTAGCTCTGCGGGACGAATGAACCTGAGGTCCGCAGGATCGTATCTGAAGAAGCCGAAGTCGTGCACGGGATCACGATAAACCGGCACGAGATCGACCTCTTCCTGATTCAGGAAGATCGCTTGCGCAACGACCGGCCCAGGCGTAACGACGTGGCGGTTGGTCAATATCAAACCACGCTCGGCATCGACGACGAAGCCTGTCGCCTGGCTCGACTGGTTTCGCTCAGTATCGAATGAGCGCGTGCTGTCGACGCGAATCGACACGACGCCGGTCGAGATCTGCTCGAGTGTCGTGTTCCAACTGCGTTCCTGTGCGGCGGCACCTAGCGCGAACGCGCAAGCCGATACCGCAACGGCGTTTCGAATAATCGTTCTCATAAGTCGAATTGTATGACCCGCATAGGCACTGTGACCAGCGGCGCACCTTTTTGCTCCCGGGCGGTCGAGTTTATGTCCCATCGGCCGCCGATCAACAGCGGCAAGCAGCTGCGCTGGATCTTCCTGGGTATGCGGGGAAAACGGCATGGCTGGTCTCCAACTTGCTCAGTCATCTAGCTCGGCGAGCAAACGCTCGTAGTCGTCACTAGAAAGCAGCTCTTCGAGCTCCGCGGGTGACTCAGGCCGGATGGCGAACAGCCAACCCTGCCCGTACGGATCGGCGTTTACGAGCTCAGGGGCATCGGCAAGCTCGCCATTGATCGAGCTTATTTCGCCGGTGACGGGACAATAGACATCCGAGGCAGCCTTGACGGACTCCACGACGGCGCAGGCATCGCCCGCTACGACGACGGTCTCATTGTCGGGGAGCTCCACGAAAACGAGATCGCCGAGCGCAGTTTGCGCGTGGTCGGTGATGCCGACGGCCCAACTGCCGTCGTCCTGCTCGCGCAGCCATTCGTGGTCCTTGGTGTATTTAAGGTTACTCGGTATCTCACTCATTAGTCCTAGTCCTCTCAGATGCTCCTCAGTCGATGTCGGCCGCCAAAGAATCCGCATGGCCCCTCAGCCAGACCAGAGCTGTGTCACGCGTTGCGGCGCTCGCGATGAGTCGGCGCTCCGGAACACCTGCTCGGTACGCAACGAGGTCGCCTACGACACCACCGTTGTGAGGCAACATGCGGCTGTACAGAGCGTTGTAGGGCTCGAGCGCCATGTGTTCGACTCTAACGTCATCGTTGGCGAGAAGGCGTCTCAGAAAGCCTTGTGCGTCGTCGCCATGGAGATCGACGAGTGTAATGTGCGAGACATCGAAAATACCGGCATGAAGGCGCACGCAACGCTCGCGATGGCGTTATGCGACGCGCCGTCGCGCCGTCTGCGGCAGCTCACCGACGAGCCCGAGCGCTTCGCGCACGAAGGCGTGTTTGACGAACGGCAGCGAATCGACGAGCGTCAGACCACAGACGCGCGCGGGCGCGAGCATTGGGCCGGCACGAGTGAACAAACGATGCAGCACATCCATTGCCAGCACCGTTCTCAGATTGCGTCCTTTCTGACGCCGCTCATAGCGCCTGAGTACCCGTAGATCGCCGGGATCCTCGCCTCGGTGCACGGCGTCTTGCAGCACTTCGGCCAACACGGCCGCATCGAGCAGACCTAGATTCATACCCTGTCCCGCCAATGGATGAACCGTGTGAGCTGCATCGCCGATCAAGGCGACGCGCTGCGCGCAATACTGGCGAGCGTGCACGGCGCGCAGCGGGAAACTCACGCGTGCGCTTGCCGACGTGATCGCACCGAGTACGTGATCAGTCGCCGCAGCAACTTCCGCCATGAAGTCGTCATCGCCGAGCCGCAACAACGCTTGCGCCCGATCCGAACTCGTGGACCAAACGATGGAGCTGCGCCCATCTTCAAGGGGCAATAGGGCGATCGGCCCCGTGCGCAGAAATCGCTGCCAAGCTGTCTCGGCATGCGGCTGCTCCGTACCGACATGCGCGACCACAGCCTCCTGGCCATACGGCACGCTGATGACGGGAAGCTCCAGAAGCCCACGGACCTTGGACGCACCGCCGTCAGCTGCAAGCAACACATCGGCGGTCATCTCACGACCGTCCCGCGTCGTGACTTCGACTCCATCCGCCGTGACACGAACATCGGCGAGCTCCGTGCCGAACGCGAGCTCGACGTTGGCTCGTGCCGATAGCGTCTCGACGAGACAATGGCGAATCAGTCGGTCTTCGACGATGTGGCCCAGATCCGGTTCACCGAGCTCAGCGCTATCGAACGCGAGCGCACCGACCGATGCAGAATACTCACCTTCCCAGACGTGCATGCGCCGGTAAGGACTCGCGCGCCGTGCGGCAATACCCGACCAGGCACCGGCAGACTCGAGCACGTGCTGAGACGCTCGCGACAATGCGTAAACGCGCAGGTCGACATCCGCGTCGCTCCAGTCGGGTGCTGGATTCGGCTCGAGCAACCGGACGGTCCAGCGCTCGGCCTGCGGATTCGACATCAGCAACGCTGCGACACCGAGACCGACGGGCCCGCCCCCGACGATCAGCACAGTTCTATTAACAACTGGCGCGCGCGGCACGCTAGCGGCCTGAGGAGGCGCCGCGCCGGGGCAACAGCGGCAACCCGCGCGCCAATCGCGACAACCGCCCGGACAATCCCATCGTGTGCCTCGCAAGACCCGCCTTGGCGCCCGGGATCAGATCGAACAGCATGAGGCCCAGACCGCGGGAGATCGCCAACGGTGCGGACGCGTGGCCGAAAAAGCGAATCAGACCATGCGTGAAGGCGGCGACGCGCTGCTGGTCGCGAGTACGCCAGCGGCAGTAGCGCTCGAGAACCGAGTCTGCACCCGGATCGGCCTGCGGACCTGACTCGAGCAGCGCATCGCTCAGCACTTCGGCGAGCACAGCAACGTCTCGAAGCGCCAGATTAAAGCCCTGCCCAGCAACCGGGTGCAGATTCACGGCCGCGCTACCGATGAGCACGGTGCGCTCGGCAACGAGCGACTCGCTGCGCAGGCGCATGAGTGGGTAGGCGCTACGCTGGCCAACCTTCGTCAACCGACCCAGCCGGTAGCCGAACGCATTTTGCAGCTCACAGATGAACGCGCGGTCATCAAGTCGCATGACGCGCTCAGCTTCGTTCTGCGGCAGTGTCCATACGGTGGCGACGCGGTCGCCGACCAAGGGTAGGAACGCGATCGGGCCGTCGGTCGTAAACCGCTCGAACGCGCGTCCGCCGTGCGGTATCTCGGTTCGACAGTTCAGAATCACGGCTTGCTGCGCGTAATCGTCCTGGAGCGCTTCGATGCCGAGCAGTTCGCGCACTTGCGACTGCGTGCCGTCTGCCGCAACGGCGAGTTTCGCGCGTATGTCGATCTCGCGCCCACCCGTCTCGGCGCGAACGAGGACGGTGTCGTGACCGGGCTCCAAAGACCGCACCTGCGCGGGCGCAACGGCCGTGAAGCGCTCAGCGCGCGACAGCGACTGCCAGAGCGCCGCGCCGAGCACACGGTTCTCGAGCAAATAGCCCAGCGCAGCGACGTTCTCTTCGGCCGCGATGATGCGTGCAGCACCGAAACGTCCACGCTCGGAGATATGGATGCTCGTGATAGGCGCCGCGTGGCAACCGACCTCATCCCAAAGGCCGAGCGTATCGAGGATGCGCTTACTCCCGTTGGCGAGCGCCGTAGCGCGGTCGTCAAAACTCGGCTGCTGTAGCTGCGAGGGATCACGCGCCTCTATGAGCACGACGCTCAACGGCGTTTGCGAGAGCGCGAGCGCCAACGCCGAGCCAGCCAGGCCGCCGCCGATGATAGCGACGTCCGGGCTCAATTCAGTCGCGCCCACGACCTTGCTCCATGAGCGCCTCGATATCATCGGCGGCGAGCGGAAGATCGGCGGTCAGAACCTCGGGGCCGTCGCGCCCGACGTGGACGTCGTCTTCGAGCCGGATGCCGATGCCGCGCCAACGCTTCGCGACGCCTTTTGCAGTCGGCCCGATATAGATGCCCGGCTCGATGGTTGTGACCATGCCAGGCTCGAGCATTCGCCAGTCGTCGGCGACTTTGTAATCACCGACGTCGTGCACATCCATGCCGAGCCAATGACCGGTCTTGTGCATGAAGAATGGCCGATACGCCGCGGCCTTGATCAAGCTCGGCAGCCTACCCTCGAGGATACCGAGGTCGCGCAGACCGCGAGTGATGACTTTCACGGCAGCGTCATGTGGGTCGTTCCAGTGGTTGCCGGGCTGCACCTGCTCGACCGCAGCGCGATTCGCCTCGCAAACGATGTCATAGATTTCACGCTGGGCCTCGGAGAACTGCCCGTTGACGGGAAACGTTCTAGTGATGTCGGATGCGTAGAGCTCGTACTCGCAACCGGCGTCGATGAGCACGAGATCACCATCCTCGAGCACGGCGCGGTTGGTCGTGTAGTGAAGCACGCAGGCGTTC
>JAOTTJ010000181.1 GCA_029864465.1 Gammaproteobacteria bacterium
CGCTCGGCGCTGCGCTTGGGGCGCTGCTCGGCGGCTTTGTCCTGCTACCCGTACTCGGCATGGAGCGGTCGTTTTTCTTTCTCGCCGTGGCCTATGCCGTCTCGGCCGTTGTCGCGCCCAGCTCGGCGCGGGCGATGCGCGGGTTCATGAGGTTCGCGACGCCGGCGGCGGCGTTCGCGCTGGTCGCCTCTTTGGTGCTGTTCCCCTTCGGCCTCATGCAGCGTTCCTATCTGGGCATTCTGACGGCAAAGCTTGGCGATCACGAGCTCGTCGCGACGCGCGAGAGCCTCGGCTCGACGATTCGCTATTACGAGAAGCCCTTTCTCGGCGAGCCGCTTTTTTATCGGCTCACGACCGACAGCTATTCAATGTCGGCGACGAATACCGACGCGCAGCGATACATGAAGCTCTACGTCTATCTGCCCGTCGCGCTCAGGCCCGATATGCGCGACGCCTTGCTGATCAGTTTCGGCGTCGGAGCGACTGCCAAGGCGTTAACCGACACAGCTAGCCTGCGGCATATCGACATCGTCGATACTTCGCGCGACATACTGAGCATGAGCTCGATAATCTACGACGAGGCCGATAATCCTCTGAACGATTCGCGTGTCGACGTGCACATCGACGACGGTCGCTTCTTTCTGAACACGACGAGGCGTACCTACGATCTCATCACTTCGGAGCCGCCGCCGCCGAAGATAGCGGGCATCGCGAGTCTCTATTCGCAGGAGTACTTTGCCATGATCCGTTCGCGCCTTCGCGACGGCGGCTATGCAACCTATTGGCTGCCGGTTGGGGAACTCGAACCGCTCGATACGCTCGCGATCACCCGGGCGTTCTGCAATGCTTTCCCGGATTGCTCGCTCTGGGCGGGCGCGGGGCTCGACTGGATGTTGATGGGTAGCAACGGCGCGGTCGATGCACCGTCGCTCGATGACTTCACAGCCCAGTGGCGCGATGCGAAAGTCGGTAGCGAGCTCGTCGCGCTCGGGTTCGAGACGCCAGCCCAGATGGGCTCGCTGTTCATGGCGGATGCCCCCATGCTCGAGGCATGGACTGCGAATATTCCGCCGGTTACGGATAATTTTCCCTCGCGTATCTCGTCACGGCTACCAACGCGAGACCGCGTCGAGCTCTACGACAGGATGATGGACGAGGACGCGCGTCTCGACGGCTTCAGGACTTCCGCCTACATTGGCGCGCTCTGGCCGGACGCGCTCAAGGCCGAAAGCGAAGGCTACTTTCAGTACGAGCGCGTCATCAAGCAGTACCTGACATCGGGGGTCTACGATCAACTCGAGGGCCGGCAGCGCTTGGACGTCATCGACGAGCTTCTCACCCGCACTTCGCTCGAGGTGCTGCCGCTATGGCTCCTCGGCAGCAACGTAGCGCAGCAGGAAATCGCCCGACGACAGGCTGAAGTCGGCGCCTTCGACCCGGAGGTGGACCGCGAGCTCGCGCTTGGCGATCTCGCCAACCGTGACTATCCCTCGGCCCTCGAGCGCTTCAACCGCTATATGGCTGCTCGCGATGAGATCGCACTCGATACGTACGGCACATACCTCTATACATTGGCGAAAAACGGCCGAATGGCTGAAGCGCGTGAATTCATCGGCCGAGTCGGGCTCCAAGGCATGCCGCATACGGTGATCGCTCCGTTCTTGAGCTGGTTCGTCGACCGCTTCGAGCTGGGCGAGCCCGATGCGGCGCCCACGCCGCCGGCCACGCGCGGGAATTGAAGCTCCGCTCCGGCGTTCGCCATCTTGCGATTCCGCGCTGAGGAGACCGCGCCAGCGCATCCGAGTTTGCCCCCGGGCGCTTCTAGCTCCCTAGGCCACGGTAGCCGGTGCTGCGAACGGCAGCCGGACGCCGAATTCTCATATAATAAGCACCGTCCGCCGGTCAGTAGCCGAGAAATACAATTCTAAGAAGGCCGAGAAGCAGGTAGTAATGCAACGAAGGACCTTTGTCCAAGCTGCCGTAGCGACGTTAGGGGCGCCGAGACTTGCTTGGGCCGCATCATCTTTTGTTCGCATCGGCGGAGGAACTCCCGGTGGTGCGTACTACGTCTGTGCGGGTGCTGTAAGCAGGCTGCTCGAAGCAGTCGGCATGAGTCCGCGAGTTCAGACGACCGGTGGAGGACGCCAGAACGCAATCCTGCTTCATCGGGCCGAGTTGGATATCGGCTTCGTTAACAACATCGATGCTGTCCAATCCGCCAACGTCGAAGGTCGCGGAGATATACGAAGCATCATTCCGTTCTTCAACAGCATTCATCATTTCGTCGTCAGAGCGGATAAGCCAATCCACAGCTTGACTGACCTCGATGGTCAGCGGTTCGGTCTCAGCAATAGGGGCAGTACACACGATGCGGCTGCCCGGCAGATATTCGAGATATTGGGCGTCAAACCCAGGTACCAGAACGCGGGTAAGGGAGATACGAACAATATGATCAAGGACGGTCTTCTGACGGGCTTCTTCGCTACGAGCGGTATTCCGATGCCCTCGATCCTGGAGCTCCAGACGACTGTGGATCTGCGTTTTCTTTCGTTCACGGATGCGGAGTACGCCGAGATAAGAAACCAAGCGCCCTGGTTGATCGAGGATCTTATTACTCCAGAGCTGTACGACGGGCTGGACACCCCGCTCAAGAGCTTCTCGTCGTTGAGCGTTTTGATGGCGAATAAGGATGTTCCGGATGAATTGGTCTACGACATTGCGGACATCTGCTACTCCAGCACTGATGCGATAAGGCGCACGTACCGGGCGGCCGAAGTCAATCCCGATCATCTCGAGAGACTGATTCTGCCGTTACATCCGGGGGCGGAGGCATATTATCGGGAAAAAGGTATCGAGATCCCCGAACGGCTTGCGTCCTAGCGCCTGCTTCGTGAGACGCCGTGTCGCCTTGAGCTGAAACTGGTGCAACAAGAACGGCAGCGCTCATCCGAAGACGCGCCCCTGCGGGAGCGCCTGTTGTCCCGCACGGGGCCGTTGCATACCGTTGCGGTCACGGTCGCCGTCATCGGCGCGCTCTTCAATATCGTTGGCTTGAACGTCTATCCAGTCGAAGCGTTCGTTCTGCGTTCGACTTTTTTGTTCGTTGCCTCGGTAGTCGCGTTCATCGTCTACCCCGCTCACAGGAACGATCGCGGGAAGATCACGGCGTACGATCTCCTGCTGATCGGCTTGAGCGCAACCGCCTATCTGTACACGATCCTGAACTACGAAGGATTGATGGAGCGGGCCGGCGTTCTCTGGATCACGCCGGACCTCGTTGTCGGTACCGTGCTCATTCTGACAATTCTCGAACTCGCACGCAGGACGATGGGGCCCGCGCTGCCCATACTCTCGCTCGTGCTACTGGGCTACGCTCTGTGGGGTCCGTACTTCCCGGGCGTCTTCGGTCATCCCGGATTCGCCATCGACCGCGTGATCAGCTACGTCTACAGCCTCGATGCGATCTTCGGAACACCGGTAGGCGTGTGCGTCACTTACGTTTTCGTATTCGTTTTGTTTGGCGCTGTCATGGAGGCCACGGGCGGGGGCAAAGTGCTCATGGACCTCGCCGTCAGCTTGACCGGCAGGTCACGGGGGGGAACCGCAAAGATAGCCATCGTCGGCAGCTCGTTCTTCGGGACGTTGAACGGCAGCCCGGTGGCGAACGTGATGGCAACCGGCGCGTTCACGATCCCGCTGATGAAAAAAACCGGTTACCGGCCGGCATTCGCAGGCGCTGTAGAGGCCGCTGCATCCACCGGAGGACAGATACTTCCGCCGATCATGGGCGCCTCGGTGTTCATCATGATGGACATCCTGGGTTCCGATTACGTCTCCATCGCGAAGGCCGCGCTCATCCCGGCGGTTCTTTACTACGTGGGCGTGTTCTGGATGGTCGATTTGGAAGCGCGTCGGACCGGCGTGCGCGGCCTTTCGGAGGATGAAATTCCCAGGGCGCGGGACGTGCTCAGAAAGGACGGTTACCTGCTGCTGCCGATTGCGGTTCTGCTCTATGCGTTGCTGGTCGCGCAGGTTTCGCCGCTCAGGGCCGGACTGATCGGGGCTCTGAGCAGCATCCTATTGGGACTGATCAAGAAGGAGCATCGTCTCGGCCCAAGCGCCATCGCCTCGTCACTATTTGTGACGATGAAGAGCTCGATTATGGTGGTTGCCGCGTGCGCGCTCGCCGGTGTCGTCGTGGGTGTCCTGGGCCTGACCGGTCTTGGCCTGAACATCGCAAACATCATACTCAACTACTCGATGGGTCTGCTGCCGCTGGCCCTACTACTGGCCATGGTCGTCGCGATCATCCTTGGTCTCGGAATGCCCACGACGGCCTCCTACATCATCTGCGCTGCGATAATTGCTCCCGGGTTGATCGAGATGGGCGTGACGGCCATGGGCGCACATCTCTTCGTGCTTTACTTCGCCAACATGTCGAATATCACGCCGCCGGTGGCGTTGGCATGCTACGGCGCGAGCAGCATCGCGCGGGCGAATCCATTGGACGTCAGCGTCAAAGCGTTCAAGCTCGGACTCGTCGGATTTCTACTCCCGTTCGCATGGGTTTATGGGCCCCAGTTGATCATGGACGGGGAGCCGTTATCTGTGGTCTACACGGCAGTGACCGCGCTCGTTGGGGTGCTCGCCTTAGGCGTAAGTCTCCAGGGTGTTTTCGGTTTTACCGTCTTAGGCTGGCCGTCGCGGTTGTGTGCCGCGTCGATCGCCGTGCTATTGGTCGTTCCCGGGGTGCTAACCGACAGCCTCGCTATCGTTTTGCTTCTTCTTGTGACGGTGCCGATCGCGTGGCGAAATAGTTCTAGAACTCCATCGTCCTCTGCAGACGTTAACTAGACTGCTCAGTTGGCATTGAAATAGCGATTAGAGACATCGCCTGGGCCGGGCGTAAGATGCCCTCGCTCGTCGAGCGATTCCTCGAGGCGCAAGCCCCAAACGGAGACATTGCCGTCGGTCGCACTGAGCTTGTTCAGTCCAGTCGCCGAGGCCAGGATCGTTAGCACACGAATTTCACCGACCCCGAATTTGCGAAGACGGGAGACCGATGCACACATCGTGTCGCCGGTTGCAATAATCGGATCGACTAGCAGAACGGAGGCGCCCTGGATGTCTTCGGGCAGCCGTAAGAAATACTCGACAGTACTGTCGAGATTTCGGTCGCGGTAAATGCCGATGTGCCCGACAGGCGCCAGCGGCAGAGCTTCTATCACGCCATCCACCATGCCGTTACCGGCGCGCAAGATCGATATGACTATCGGATGGTTGGTTAGAGTTCGGACTGTGGCAGGGCCGGTTGGCGTTGAGATTTCCAACTCCTCTGTTTCCCAGTCCCGCAAGGCCTCATAGGTCAACAGAATGCTCATCTCGCGAATGAGACGCCGAAACTCGGGTGCGTTGGTTTGCGAGTCCATCAAGTAACGGAGCTTCTGCATTAGCAGTGGGTGGTCGATCGCATGAAAATTAGTTGGAATGTTCATCACTAAAAGACCGTTCCGTCGCTATCGATTTGCAGGGGCGAGTCGCCCGATGGGCTTCTCTCATACGCCAGCTCGCGTCCGACGTGCCAAGTACCGCCCTCGAGAATTCTCGGGAGCGAGAGCTCCTGACCCAGGATGCTTTGAACACGCTCGGCAGTCCGATCCAATAGATAGACCGTAAGCGCGCGCCACTCGACAATCGCTCGGCTCTCGATGCGATAGCTGGGCCGCATGAACTTCTCTTTCAGCCGTAGCACGCCGCTGTCTATGAACAGACCGCCATTTCGATACTCGGCAAGCCCGGTGAGTTGCTCAACGTCGCAGACTGTCCACCCGCTGCGCAGTAATGTTTCTGCGATCGAGTAGGTCAACCATTGCGACAGCTTGTGAAATGGAACGGCGACTCTGTGGCGCTCGTTCGGCGGAGAGTACCACCAGGCATCGCCGAGATTGACGCCCGACACGGTTATTCGCTTAGGCCACATAGAGCTCAATAGACGAAGGATGGTTGATAGTATCCTGGTGGCGCTAACCTCTGCGGCCGAGTCGGCAGTTAGGTAGTCTGCGAGATCGCCGAGTCGGGCGTTCGGAAATACTTTCGGCTCATGCTGGATAAGTCGTCCGAGCTGTTGAAGCAAGAGTAGGCGATTCTCGAGACCGATGAGCGGCTTTTCCTCGGTAGATTGCATCCGGTCTGCAAAGTCAGCAAGATCCAGCGCGACCAGCGCTTCAGCATCAGTGCGCAGCGGTCGAGACGAGTCGGCGGAAAACGTGCCGGACAAAAACATCTCGAGCGATGCAATTCCGAGGCCCTCGGATCGGGAAAGAAGAATTCCTGAGCTCGTTCGATAATTCCAGTTAGCGCCGGCACCCGCGTCGACCAGCACAGAGGGGATAATGAGATCTAAGCCCGTGCGAGCAAGCTCTATGGCAGATTGCTGCGCCGTGGCATTGTTGAATCGCTGCA
>JAOTTJ010000182.1 GCA_029864465.1 Gammaproteobacteria bacterium
CAAAGAAGTCGGCGTCAACGTCCCCGTTGTCGTGCGCCTGGAGGGCACCAACGTCGAGAAGGGGCGCGAGCTACTCGCCGGCAGCGGTTTTGCGATCGTGGCAGCCACCGATCTGACCGATGCGGCCGTCAAAGTCATCGAGCTTTCCGCAAAGGGCTTGGCATGAGTATCCTCGTCAACGCCGACTCGAAGATCCTCTGCCAGGGAATAACGGGCCAGCAGGGTAGTTTTCATACTGAGCAGTGCCTCGAATACGGCACGCAGATCGTCGGTGGAGTTACGCCTGGGCGCGGCGGTCAGGAGCACTTGGGGCTCCCGGTTTTCGACACCGTGCGCGAAGCCGTCGATGCAACGGGCGCGACCGTCAGCATGATCTACGTGCCGGCGCCGTTTGCGGCCGACGCGATTCTCGAAGGCGCCGATGCGGGGCTGGAGCTCATCGTTTGCATTACTGAAGGCGTGCCCGTCCTCGACATGGTGCGCGTCAAGGCGGTGCTTGCGACCGAGCGCTGCAGGCTTATCGGTCCGAATTGCCCCGGTATCATCACCCCCGCGGGCGCGAAGATCGGCATCATGCCGGGCTTCATTCACACGCCCGGTAGTATCGGTATCGTCTCGCGCTCCGGCACGCTTACGTATGAGGCCGTCTTTCAAACGACGAATCACGGTCTAGGCCAAACGACCTGTGTCGGTATCGGCGGAGACCCAGTGAGGGGTATGGATTTCATCGACTGCCTCGAGCTCTTTGAGGCCGATCCCGATACGCGCGGCATTATTCTCGTTGGCGAGATCGGCGGTTCGGACGAGGAAGCAGCGGCCGAATTCATAAAAGCTCACGTTTCCAAGCCCGTCGTGGCCTATATCGCCGGCGTCACGGCCCCACCTGGTAAACGCATGGGTCACGCCGGGGCAATCATCTCCGGCGGCAAGGGGACGGCCGCGGAGAAATACGCGGCACTCGAGGCTGCCGGTGCCATTACCGTAAAGTCGCCGGCCGAGCTCGGCGCGGCGATGGCCGAAGCGCTCAAGGGATAGCTCCAGTGAAACTCGGTCTCGCGCAGATCGATACTCATGTTGGCGCGATCGGCGCCAATACCGAGAAAGTACTCGAAACTGCTCGGCGCGCCCGCGACGAGCTTGGTTGCGATCTCGTCATATTTCCCGAGCTCACACTGAGTGGTTACCCGCCCGAGGACCTGCTGCTGCATCGAGGTATGCGTCTGCGCGTCGAGGCGGCGCTCGAGGCGGTGCGCACGGGCATCGACGGCATTGCCGTATGCGTGGGCTATCCCGAATACGAGGGAGAGGCCCTCTACAATTCGCTCGCCCTGCTTCACGATGGACAGCTGCTCGCTCGTCACCGCAAGCTCGTGCTACCGAACTATGCGGTCTTCGATGAGATGCGCTACTTCGAGCCCGGCAGCGGGCCGACTGTCGTCGAGTTCGGAGGCATTCGGCTGGGTCTTACCGTTTGCGAGGACGTTTGGGAGCCAGGGCCCTGTGCCGCAACCAAAGCAGCCGGCGCCGAGCTCGTTATCACCTCCAATGGTTCTCCGTACCATGTCGCCAAGCAGCAAGATCGCGAGGCGCGGCTGGTGCAACGTATTGCGGAGACGGGGTTACCGATCGTCTACGTCAATATGGTCGGCGGTCAGGATGAGCTCGTATTCGACGGTGGTTCCATCGTTTTCGATGCCGACAGTGAGGTGCGATTTCGAGCTCCCGCATTCACGGAGGGACTCTACGCAGTCGAGATCGCGCGTGAGGGCGGCAAGCTCACGATTCCTGCGCAGGAGATCTGGCCGATTCCTTCGGCGACCGAGAGCGTCTACTCGGCGCTGCTGATGGGCACGCGCGACTACGTCAACAAGAACGGTTTCGAGAGCATCGTTCTCGGGCTGTCCGGTGGCGTCGATTCGGCGCTGACGCTCGCAGTCGCCGTCGATGCGCTCGGTGCCGACCGCGTACATGCCGTCATGATGCCGTCGCGCTACACCTCGCAGATGAGTCTCGCCGACGCCGAGCAACAGGCCGGGATGCTCGGTGTGCGATACGACGTCTTGAGCATCGAGGCGATTTTCGAGGCGACTCTGGGCGTGCTCACCGACGTATTCGATGGTCTCGAGCCCGATGCGACCGAGGAGAACATCCAGGCACGCTGCCGCGGGATTCTGCTCATGGCGCTCTCGAATAAGCTCGGTCACATGCTACTGACGACGGGCAACAAGAGTGAAATGGCCGTTGGCTACGCGACGCTTTACGGCGACATGGCCGGCGGTTTTGCGCCGCTCAAGGATTGCACGAAGTCACTCGTCTACGCGCTCGCCCGTTACCGCAACGGCGTCTCACCGGCCATACCGGAGCGCGTGATTACGCGAGAGCCGACGGCCGAGCTCAGAGCAGAGCAGAAGGATACCGACTCACTGCCACCGTACGAGATCCTCGATCCGATTCTCGAGGCGTTCATCGAGCAGGATTACTCTGTCGATCAGATCGAGGCGCTCGGTTTCGAGCGAGCGACCGTCGGGCGTATTCTCGGTATGGTCAAGCGCAACGAGTATAAGCGCCGACAGGCGCCGCCCGGCGTGCGCGTCTCCAGTCGCGCGTTCGGGCGCGACTGGCGTTATCCAATCACGTCGGGTTATTGAACCGCAGCTAATTCGCCGCGCGTTTCGCTGAGCACTCGCCGGGCGTCGTTGGCGAGGTCGGTCATGCCGAGCGTCTCGTAAGCCTCGACCATGATTTCCAGGGCGCGCTCGGTATCGGGCGCACCCGGGTAGGTCTCGACGACGTACTTGGCGCGGTTGATGGCGGCTACGTAGGCCTGGCGCTCCATGTAGTACTCGGCGACGTGATTCTCGTAGGCTGCGAGGCGATTGCGCAGGAAGATCATGCGCTCGCGCGCGTCGGGGGCGTATTGGCTCTCCGGAAAACGCCGTAGCAGCTCCTGGAATACCGAGAAAGCCTGCATCGACTCACGCGGTGGGCGCTCGGTCATATCGACCTTGAACATGCGCTCTATCCAACCCGGCGCCTCGTCGAAGTGCGCGAGTCCGCGCATATAAAGCGCGTAATCCACGCGCGGATGCGTCGGGTTCTCACGCTCGAAGGCTTCGGCCGCGTCAATGGCCGATTCCCGCTCGCGGTTCCGATAATAGGCATAGATCATGTCGAGCTGAGCCTGCCGCGTGACATTGCTGAACGGAAAGCGCGCCTGCAGCGCCTGGAAGTACAATAGCGCTTCGCGGAAATTACCGTCCGCCATGGCTGCGGCACCGTATTCGTAAACGGCCTCCGGGCCTTCACCCGGCTGGAAGATCGCGCGCTGATTGCTAGCGCAGCCGGCGAGCACAGCCGCAGAGACTAGAGCGAAAATCAGTGATCGATGGAGAATACGCACGCGCCGAGTTTCCTCACGTTGCCGCGGCCCCGGTCCAGCGGGCCCAATAGCTCATAAGATGCCCAAGTATAGCGAAAAGTTGCACGTTTCCCGCGCTCGGAGGGCTCTGAGATAGTCTCGACAGACCGCATCGTGCGCGAAGCGTTGATTCCGGAGGACCTTGCCGGCCAGCGTTTCGATCAGGCGGCCGCGGCGTTGTTCGAGGAATTTTCGCGCAGCCGGCTCAAAATCTGGATCGAGTCCGGTGAGCTCACGCTCGCAGGACGCCCGGCCGCACCGAAGACGCGCGTAGGCGGTGGGGAGGCCATTCGGCTCGACGCCGAGGTTGAGGCCGTCGTGCCGCTTGCGCCCGAGGCGATCCCGCTCACGGTCGTCTACGAGGACGACGATCTGCTCGTCATCGACAAACCGGCCGGGCTCGTCGTGCATCCGGGCGCAGGTAACCCGGCGGGAACGCTGCAGAACGCGTTGCTCGCCCACGATCCCGGTCTCGCTGCCGTGCCGAGGGCCGGAATCGTTCACCGTCTCGATAAGGACACGACGGGACTGCTGGTCGTCGCAAAAACGCTCACGGCACATCAGGCGCTCGTCGCGGCGCTCGAGCGCCGCGAGATTCGCCGCACGTACGAGGCGATCTGTCAGGGCGTCATGACCGGGGGTGGCGAGGTCGACGCGCCGATCGGTCGCCACCCGCGCGAGCGGCTGCGCATGGCGGTCGTAACGCGCGGCCGCCGGGCCGTCACGCGCTATCGCGTCATCGAGCGATTTCGCGCGCAGACTCACGTGCGGGTCGAGCTCGAGACCGGGCGCACGCATCAGATCCGCGTGCATATGGCGCATATCCGCTATCCGCTCGTCGGTGACCCGCTCTACGGCGGCAGGCCTCGGCTGCCGAAATCACCGCTCCCTGCGCTCGTCGCGGCGTTGCAGCAGTTCCGCCGCCAGGCGCTGCACGCCCGATCGCTCGAGCTCGCCCATCCGGGTACCGGCGAGTTGTTGAAGGTCACAGCCCCGCTGCCTGAGGATTTTCAAGCCTTGCTCGGCGTGCTTGCGGCCGATGCGGCGGTGGAGTCGCGGCGTGATTGAGCCCGACTGGCCCGCGCCGCCGGGTATTCGCGCCATTTCGACCGAGCGCGCGGGCGGGGTGAGCATTGGGCCGTATCGGAGCTTGAACCTTGCCGGCCACGTCGGCGATGAGCCCGGCGCGGTTGCGGCCAACCGGGATGCGCTCGTGAGTTCGCTGAACCTCACCACGCAGCCGTGCTGGCTCGAGCAAGTGCACGGCCCGGATGTGCTGGATCTCGACACCGAGCCGCCTGGCCGGGCCGACGGCGCCGTGGCATCGACGCTCGGGCGCGTTTGCGTTGTGTTGACGGCGGACTGTGTGCCCGTGCTGCTCGCAGCGCGTGACGGTACCCGAGTAGGCGCTGCGCATGCGGGCTGGCGCGGTCTTGCCGCTGGAGTACTGCCAGCAGCCGTCGCGCGCATGGGAACGTCGCCAGCGCAGCTCCAGGCCTGGCTCGGCCCGGCGATCGGTCCGACGAGCTACGAGGTTGACGCCGACGTGCGCGATGCATTCGTCGGCTCGGACCCGGGCCTCGCTGCGCGCTTTGCGCCGACGCGGCCCGGCCATTGGCACGCTGACCTGTACGGGCTCGCTCGGGCAAGCCTCGCGCAGGCTGGCATCGAGGCCGTCTACGGCGGCAATTTCTGCACGTTCGCCGAATCCGAGCGGTTTTTCTCCCATCGCCGCGAGGCGCCGTGTGGGCGCATGGCTACGCTAATCTGGCGAACCGCTTGAAGTTCCGGCCCGCGAGCCCCACATAGAGAGGATTCCGGGAGGAGGTGTCTGCCCATGCGCATGGACAAGCTCACAAGTAAGTTCCAATTGGCCCTGGCTGATGCCCAGTCGATGGCCGTCGGCCGCGACCACCAATTCATCGAGCCTGTGCACGTCATGGCAGCCCTGCTCGAGCAGGACGGCGGCGGCGTTACGGGTCTGCTGACGAAAGTCGGCGTCAACATGAACGGTCTACGCTCCCGGCTCGGCGAAGCCCTCGATCGTATCGCCAGCGTCGAGGGCAACGCACCCGGCGAGGTGCATGTCTCCAACGAGCTCGGCAAGCTGTTCAATGTCGCCGACAAGCTTGCCCAACAGCGCGGTGATTCTTACGTTTCGAGCGAGCTATTCGTGCTCGCGGCCCTCGAGAGCCGCGGCGATCTCGCGCGTATTCTTGCGGACTCCGGCGCCGTCAAGGGTGCCCTCGAGAAAGCGATTGACGAGCTGCGCGGCGGCGCGACGGTCGAGGACGCCAATGCCGAGGATGCGCGCCAGGCGCTCGACAAATACGCGATCGATCTCAACGATCGCGCCGAGCGCGGCAAGCTCGATCCGGTTATCGGTCGCGATGATGAAATCCGCCGTACGATCCAAGTGCTGCAGCGGCGCACGAAGAACAACCCCGTCCTGATCGGCGAGCCGGGTGTCGGTAAGACCGCGATCGTCGAGGGGCTCGCGCAGCGCATCGTCAACGGCGAGGTCCCCGAAAGCCTGAAGTCCAAGCGCGTGCTCGCGCTCGACATGGGTGCGCTCATCGCGGGGGCAAAGTTTCGCGGCGAGTTCGAGGAGCGCTTGAAGGCCGTGCTCAACGAGCTCGCCAAGCAGGAAGGTCAGATCATCCTGTTCGTCGACGAGCTGCACACGATGGTCGGTGCCGGCAAGGCCGAGGGCTCGATGGACGCGGGCAATATGCTCAAGCCCGCGCTCGCGCGCGGCGAGCTGCACTGTGTGGGCGCGACGACGCTCGACGAATACCGCAAATACGTCGAGAAGGATGCTGCGCTCGAGCGCCGGTTCCAGAAGGTGCTCGTGGATGAGCCTACCGTCGAGGACACGATCGCGATACTGCGCGGTCTCAAGGAGCGCTACGAGGTCCACCACGGCGTGGAGATCACGGACCCGGCCATCGTGGCGGCCGCGACGCTGTCGCATCGCTACATCAGCGACCGCCAGCTCCCTGACAAGGCCATCGATCT
>JAOTTJ010000183.1 GCA_029864465.1 Gammaproteobacteria bacterium
CCGCCTCTAACGAATCGACGCGGCCGGACCCAGAACCAACAGGCTGCGACCAGCAAACCGAATAACGTGTAGCTCACGATAAAGATCCACTCCGGTGCCCGATAGTACAAGATCGATTCGAGCCAATGAGCAATGAACGCACCTGAATAGACCGCGTCGCCCGCCTTCTCGCGAAGGGCCATCTCCCAGGTTGTGAGTGGACAAATGGCGCCGAGCCAAGACTGGAGTACCACGACACCAATGCTTGCGACATGTGCATAGCGAAACCACGGATTCCTTACCCAAGCCCAAACACGCAGTTTGCCGACAAGAATGAAGATGAGACCGAGGACGACAAACGCGACGAATAGGACGTGAACGAACAGGATGGCATCAGCTGCGAGGAGATAGAGCGCGCCATCTTCCATGGTGTCTGCCTAACGCCGGCGATGATCCGCAGAAAAAGGCGGCGCAGCCCTTGCACATGCAAAGGGTGTGACGATTTTGACTGTCGGCTCCATCCCATTGTTAGACGGCATTCGACTCTCCCGGCGCGAGCAACTCGAACTCGCAGCAATTGTTGCTGCGTGCCGTTTCAATTGCTTCAAACACGAAATATACGCCGACGTTTCTAAATGTGTGAGGAAGATCTGACAGAAAGGACTCCAACTCTTCGTGCCTAAGCTTTCGTGGAATCCGCCAGGTAGTTTCGCCGTCAAACTCGGGTTCAACTACTGTCATGCGAAGTGCCTGAACGAAACCTAGCGTCGCCTCGTAATCGTTGATTCGACTTACGCGGATATCGAAGCTGGAACGTGTCATGCCGGCTTCGTAGGCGCGCAGATCTCGTTCAACGGGATACGCTGAACCAAAGTGCATAATGTCGCCATCGAGTTTGCCAACAGCGAGACCATGGGAACCCAACCACATTTCCCCATCAGAACTGCTCAAAGGAAAATACCAGCCATTCGACAACTCGATCGCATCGCTCTCTTTCAACGTCCAGCCATCCGAGACTTCGGAAAGTGCTATCCGCAGAGCCTCCGATCGCGACAACACTGATCAATGCCGCCTAACGTCCAAGCTCAGCGGCAGAGCAAACTGGCGCTTGCCTTGCGCATGCAGGGCAATTGACAGTTTGGACTGTCCGTTGCAGCGCCTTGTTAGGCGTCTCTCTGATTCTGGGCATGATTCTCCACTTCCGGTACGGGATAACGCTCGCACGCCATCTGCCACGCTGTTTCGGGCGAATGGCCCGCCTCTCTCAGCTCTCTCGCCAGCTTCGCCCGAACGCCGCCAAGATCATCGAACGGGCGCTTGCTGAGAACCTCTTTTTGCATCGTTGACGCGCGGGCAGCCCAAACGGGAGAGAGTTGCGTTAGCAACTCAACCTGGCGCTTGAAGGCCGCTCGGCGGCTATCCGTGCCCTCGACTCGATGCTTCAACTCATGGCCGAAAGCAAGCTCCGATGTTAGGCCCTCAAATACCCGATAGAGCAGCTCGTCCAGATCGCGCGTTGTGAATCTTGACTGCTCTTGTCCACGCTCCACGATCACCAGGTGGTAGCCCCGCGAATCGACCTCGATATGTGGCCGCGCGAAGTCCTCAGTTTGCCCGTATGTTGGCAACGAGGGATGGTCAACTGCGCCAACCAGCGCTGCACGCTTGTCAACTTCTGCTTGAATTTCTATAAGAGACTTCATAGCCAAATGCGCCGACGTGTACGAGACACCTAACGTCCGAGCTCACCGGCGCCAGCAAATGGCGTGCGGGTTGCCACCGCAAGCCGCATGACAGGTGCGTCCGGCGTCCGGTGGAGCGATTTGTTAGATGTCTTCGCGCCCCGCCCAGTAGCCCGGACGCCTTCTCTGGTGAGCCACCGCAAGTACGATTACCTCAGCATCTTCGATAACGTAAAGGACAGAATACGGGAACCGCCGCAGAATACGTCTATGTACTTCGGGCCTAACTTCAACACCAGCCAGGGGCGATTCGGCGATTCGTTGGCAAAGCGCTTGAACCTCAAGAGTGAAGTCTCGTCCGAGCGCAGGATATATGGAATCGTAGAATGAAACGGCCGCTTCAAGTTCACGCGTCGCCTCCGCAAGCAGGCGATAGCCGGCCACTAGTACCGGCTCAAAATGGCTTCAAATACTTCTTCTGCAGGACGGGCAGTCGTCTCGCCACTCCGGTAGGCAGCCAATCTTCGTTCTGCCTCGTCGAGCCAGGCTTGTTCCACGTCACCCTCGTCCTCGTTCTCAAGGGTCGCCAACAGCCGCCTGACCAAGCGCGCCCTTTCCTTGGTGGAAAGCTGACGCGCTTCCGATTCGATTTCTGACAGAGATTTCGCCATAAATAGACTCTACGCCGCGACCTATTTCTCGGTCAACGCCAAACGCCGCCGATACGTCCAGAAAGACATCTAACGTCTGAGCTCACCGGCGCCAGCAACTGGCGTGCGGGTTGCCACCGCAAGCCGCATGACAGGTGCGTCCGGCGTCCGGTGGAGCGATTTGTTAGGCAGCCGATAGCTTTTCAACATCAAGCTTGCCCACAGTCTGCTCGGTTACCCAAAGGTCATACTGCATCTGCTGATTTAGCCAACTCTCGGCCGACGTTCCAAATGCCTGCGATAGGCGAAGCGCCATCTCGGGGCTGATACCGGCCCGACCGTTCAGAATGGCTGAGAGCGTCTTGCGGCTCACGCCGAGAGCTTCCGCAGCGCGCGTGACGCTAAGCTCTAGTGGCTCGAGACAGAGCTCCTTCAATACTTCACCCGGATGGGGTGGGCTGTGCATCTTCATAGTCATTACCCTAGTGGTAATCCTCGTAATCGACCTCTACGGCATCAACACCCTCGAAACGGAAGGTAATCCGCCAGTTGCCACTCACTCGGACGGCCCATGTACCGCGACGCTTACCTTTGAGTTCGTGCAGGTGAAGCCCCGGTAGGCCCATGTCCTGCGCCGACTGCGACGCATGAAGCCGACCTAGGATCAAACGAATTCGTTTGGCTTGCGCGGCTTCGATCCCGGCTCTAGTGCCCCGCAGAAAGAACTTCTCAAGGCCGCGGTGCTTGAATCGCTTGATCACGAACCTGATTGTAACCTATTACGTTACAGGTTACAATACCGGCCAGTTAGGCTGCCTAACGCGTGAGCTGAGCGCCGCGTGCGCTGGCACTAGTTCTTGGCACTTTATTCATCCCGCGTGCGCTCCAGTGATTTGTTATGCGGCATAGCGAATGTGGGTACCTAATCATCATAGCCGGGAACCTCCCTCCACACTTCACAAATCCCCATCCAGTGAAAAAAAACGATTTCGGAGACTCTGCCACCGACACCCGAAGAGATTCCCGTTCTAAGGCGGGTGAAGCCGATCCCTCGGTCTGGTATACCAAATGAAACTCGAACACTATTCTCAACGCTTTCGACAAAGTCTGGCGGTAATGAGGAGAACTCGCTCTCCCAGAGAAGATATACGTTCCACTCAGAAGCGAAAGCGGTAAGTTGTTCTCGAACGTCCGACGTTAAGTTGGCTTCGGTCCAAACATACGCTGTCGTCGGATATCCTAACTGAGAACGTAGCAGGTGTTGGATTGCCGCAGAATGGACTCGTTCATCACTCGCCGGAACCAAGAAACCACCCAATACCAGCAACACATTTGCGCCGAGGATTCCTAACAGCCAACGCCAGAGGCCGGCAGACTTCCGCTCGCTGCTTCGGCTAGGTTTCATGCAGCATAACGCCTGAGCTGAGCGCAGCGCGCGCTGACGTGAACTCTTGGCACTTTATTCATCCCGCGTGCGCTCCAGCGATTAGTTAGGTGACGCATTGATAGAGACAATTAAACCGAGGCTTAAGGAATCCGACTTCACGACGCGAGTATCATATCGTGTATAGCCCAGATCGAAACTTAGCCTCGGCGTTAGCTGCCATTCGAAGCCGAATCCGAACAGGTGGCCTGTCCGCGACTTCGGCGCAGAGTACGGCTCCCGAACGGAGATAACCGCACTGTCCAGGAGCTCATGGGTCATGCGAACGTGAAGACGACGCAAATCTATACCCACGTCTTGAATCGTGGCGGACTCGTTGTCCGCAGCCCGCTCGACCCTTCCTAGCCGGACTACTCGCGAGCCAGAGCTGCAAACGCGCCTCGCTCCTGCTACCGTCTATGCTCCCGACCCGGCAGCCACGGAATAACTGCCGGCAGGATACGGATAAGAACGGATTCGGAGAGGCTTATGGGCGGACGTCTGATCATTATCGGCTTCACGCTGGCGACGCTCGCCATCGTGTATTTGCTCGGGCACATCAGCGGCTCGACGCTGCCACGAAGCGCGCTGCTGCCCGGCGAGACGCCGCCTGCGGGCGCGGGCTTTGCAGCCGTGCCGGGCGCGAAAGGCGGTCAGGATTTCACGGGGCCCTACGATGTTGTGCCGAATTGGCCTAAGCCCTTGAGCGATCTGCCCGGGCACGAGGGCTGGACCTGGGGTGCCGTGCAGGGAATTTTTGCCGAGAGCCCCGATCGCGTCTTTATCATTCAGCGCGGCGAGCTTGCCGACGTCGAGCGTCCCGCGGCGCGGCCGATTCCCGAGTTCGGGCCGGGCTTGAGCTTCCCTGTCGGTGAGGCGCCGCTGCGCAACGCCTCACAAGGCCCCGCGTCGAGCATGCCCGGCGCCGGCAGACCGGGCGCCGACCCCGACGACCCGGCCGAAGCCTGGCAAGGAAGGCCCGGCATCGATGCGCGCTGGGAGCATACGATCGTCGTCGTCGACCGCGAAGGCAACATCACCGAGGAGTGGACCCAGTGGGACGAGCTCATGCGTCGCCCGCACGCTATCTACATCAACCCCTACGATGCCGACAAGCACGTCTGGATCGTCGATGATCACAACCATGCGTTGTTCAAGTTCTCCAACGACGGCACCGAGCTCGTACAGACAATTGGCACGCCGGGTGAAGCCGGAGCCGATGCGACACACTTCAATCGCCCGACGTTTCTCGCCTGGCTGCCGGACTCGACGCTGTTCGTCGCCGACGGCTACAACGGCACGCGCGTCGCCAAGTTCGACGCCGACGGTAATTTCCTGATGGATTGGGGTGATCGCGGCACCCCGCCGGAAACGCGTCCGGGCTATTTCAACACCGTCCACGGTATCGCCGTCGATCCCGAATCGCGGCGCGTGTTCGTCAGCGACCGCTCCAATGACCGCATTCAAGTGTTCGACGAGAACGGCAACTATCTGGACGAATGGCCCATGGGACCGCAAGCCAACACGCAGTTCCTCTACATCGGCGAGGATCGCAACCTCTGGGCTGCGGACGATCGCACCTGGAAAATCCTCAAATACGATCTCGAAGGGCATCTGCTCTACGCCTGGGGCAGCCAGGGCGCCTGGGCCGGTGGTCTGTGGAACGTGCACGGCTTGAGCGTCGATCAGGAAGGTAACCTCTATATCGCCGAGGTCGCCAACGGCCGCGCGCAGAAATTCGTGCCGCGCGAGGGCGCCAATCCGGACTTCTTGATGGCCAAACCGATCTATTCGGCCTGGCAGTGAGGCCGGCGATGCGCCTTCGCCAGCAGACCTAGATAAAGAGAAGGCTACCGAATGGCGGGCCGAGCGGCTAAGCTTCGGACTATCTTCTCGGACATCCGAGAAACCTCGGGGGGAATCATGACAACTAGAACCACTATCGTATACACAACCCTGGCGGCGGTCCTGTTGGGCGTTGCCGCCTGCTCCGCGCCGGACAACGGCGCCATGACCGAAGCCGCACCGATGCCCGCGCCTGCGCCTGCGCCGATGGCTTCGAACGAGCCTGAGCCGTTGCTGTCGAGCGAGATCGTCGCGCGGATTGCCGAAAGAACGGCCTCGCGCGTTCCTGAAGGCGCCTCGGCACCGAGCTTCGTCGTCGACCCGAGCTGGCCGAAACCGCTACCGAACAACTGGCGTATCGGCCAGGTTGGCGGACTCACCGTAGACCACAACGACAACATCTGGGTCTTTCATCGGCCGCGGTCGTTGGAGCGCAGTGCCGCCGCGGGCGAAGGCATCGCAGGCACCGACGCCGACGGTAACCCCGTCGACGGGCTCGGCAACCCGCGTCCGTTCCTCGATCAGAGCGCGGGCTGCTGTGTCGCGGCACCGTCGGTGCTGAAGTTTGATCGCGAAGGCAATCTGCTCGATGCCTGGGGCGGACCGCAGGACGAAGGCTTCCTCGAGAACAACTGCCGCGTCGAGGACGGCTGCTACTGGCCGGGCCGCGAGCACGGCATTTACGTCGATCAAAACGACTTCGTTTACCTCTCGGGCAATGGCACGAACTTCACGGGTCAGTTCCCATGGGCAGCGACGTTCGGGGACGACTCGCATATTCTGAAGTTCACGGCCGATGGCGATTTCGTCTATCAGATGGGCCATGCCGGCATGGAAGGCCCCGATAG
>JAOTTJ010000013.1 GCA_029864465.1 Gammaproteobacteria bacterium
TCGCGAACGTCTTTGACTTTCTTCTGCGAGCCTGTCGCCTCTTTGTCATAGATGACGAGACGCACGAGGACACGCAGCGGTGCGGCGTAGGTCATACCCCTGAGCTGACACTCCTTGACGTCGAACACGGGCTCGCCGAGCCTGTAACTCACATACTCCAAGGCCGCGTTACCGGAGTAGCTGACTATCGGAAAGACGCTGTTGAAGGCGGCATGCAGCCCGCTGTCTGTGCGCTGACCGGTGGTCACCTCTTCCTGCAAGAATCTCTTGTAGGAATCCAGCTGTATCGACAAGAGATAAGGGACGTCCAGAATTCCTGGCAGCTTCCCAAAATTCTTCCGAATACGCTTCTTCTCAGTAAACGAATACGCCATCGCGGGTTACCTCGATTACGGCAAGCGAATGAATTCAATCGCAAATTGACTGGCCAAGGGCGAGAGCGGCCCAACGGGCCGCTGTTCCCAGGCACAAAGAGGCTGCACGACTTCGCTCCAAGATCCCACGGAACGAAGCACGTCTGCCAGCCGAGAGCGGCCGCGTCGAATCACTTGATTTCGACTTCGGCTCCAGCCTCTTCGAGCTGTTTCTTCAAGTCCTCGGCGTCCGCCTTCGGCACGGCTTCCTTGACCGTGTTCGGCGCGCCTTCGACGAGATCCTTGGCTTCCTTGAGGCCCAGACCCGTCACCGTGCGAACGACCTTGATGACGGCGACCTTGTTGGCACCGAAGCTCTTCATCACGACGTCGAACTCCGTCTGCTCCTCTGCCGCGGCCGCGTCGCCCGCGCCCGCACCAGGGGCAGCCGCGACAGCGACCGGCGCCGCAGCCGAAACGCCCCACTTTTCCTCGAGAGCTTTAACCAACTCGACGACCTCCATGATCGGCTTGCTGCTCAGCTCTTCAATCAGTTGTTCATTCGACAAAGCCATTTTTCATCTCTCCTTCAATTCTCAATCCTGTTGCGCCTCGATCAGTCGAGACACTCGAACCAGTTGCTGGTCGCTAAGCCTGCTCACCGCGCGCCTGAAGCGTACGCGCCAGCATCGTCGGCGGCTCACTCAACAGCCGCGCCAGCTGCGTCATCGGCGCCTGCAAGACGCTGAGCAGCAGGGAACGCGCCCCGTCGAGCGTGGGCAACGCCGCGAGCCGGTCGAGATCGGATGCCTCGAAAAGCTGCCCACCGATCGAAACCGACACGGTAACTAGCTTGTCGTGGTCCTTCGCGAAACTCTTGACGACTCTCGCCGCGGATCCGGGGTCCTCTCTAGAGAACGCAAGCAGCAGCGGCCCGCTCAGGGACTCCTGCATGCACTCGAACTCTGTTCCCTCGAACGCTCTACGGGCGAGGGTATTCTTGACGACTTTGACGTAGACGCCCGAATCCCGTGCCGACGCACGCAGCTCGGTCATCTCCGCAACCGTCAACCCACGATACTCCGCCGCCACTGCGGACAGAGCTTCCGCAGCAACCGAATTGACCTCAGCAACCAGCGCTTGCTTACTCGAAAAACTTAGCGCCATACTCTTCTCCTGGTTCACCAGGCAACCCGATTGACGGGCTACCACCATCCCAAACTGCAACCGTTGATCCTCTCCGGCTGCAGCGCCGACGGCGTGCCCTCTCCAGGCTAAGCTGAGTCAGGTAACACCATCTGCGCAGGCGGCTTTCGCCATTACCCCCGCCTCGCGGCCGGGACCTACGGTCTTCGATGATCGCCAGCATCGCTGGCGCTCTCCGCCCGTCCTTGGGCAATCAAAAAATCAAAAAAATCCCGCGCGCCGCTCAAACGGTCGCGTGATCCACAGCAATACCGGGGCCCATCGTCGATGAGACGGTGACCCGCTTCATATAAACACCTTTCGACGCCGCTGGCTTGGCCTTGTCGAGATCCGACAGCAACGCGGCAAGATTCTCCTTCAAGGCTGTGACCTCGAAACTCGCCTTGCCAATCGGGCAATGAATGATCCCTGCCTTGTCGGTTCGATAACGAACTTGTCCAGCCTTCGCATTCCTTACGGCGGTAGCAACGTCGGGTGTCACCGTGCCGACCTTCGGGTTCGGCATGAGCCCGCGGGGGCCCAAGATTTGGCCAAGCTTGCCGACGACGCGCATGGCATCGGGGCTTGCGATGACGACGTCGAAGTTCATCTCGCCGGCCTGAACCTTCTCGGCCAAATCGTCGAGACCGACGATATCGGCGCCGGCTTCCTTAGCGGCGTCGACATTGTCACCCTGCGTAAACACGGCCACACGAACGACCTTACCGGTACCGTTGGGCAACACCGTCGAGCCGCGCACGACTTGATCCGACTTCTTCGGGTCAACGCCGAGGTTAACGGCAACGTCGATGGATTCGGCGAATTTGGCGCCAGCCAATTGCCTGACAAGGTCCAACGCCTCCTCGGCGGAGTACACCTTGCCTCGCTCTATACGCTCGTCGTGCGCCTTTTGAGCTTTGCTCAGCTTGGCCATCTATAGACCCTCCACGTCAAGTCCCATGCTACGCGCGCTGCCGGCGATGATCCTCACGGCGGCGTCCATCTCGGCGGCATTGAGGTCGGGCTCCTTGAGCTTCGCGATCTCCTCGAGCTGCGCACGCGTGACCTTGCCGACCTTAACCGTATTCGGGTTGCCGCTGCCCTTGGCTATGCCTGCCGCCTTCTTCAGTAACACTGCCGCCGGCGGCGTTTTCGTGACGAACGTGAAACTCTTGTCGGTATAGACGGAGATCACGACGGGAATCGGCATACCCTGTTCCATCGTCTGCGTCGCGGCGTTGAAGGATTTGCAGAATTCCATGATGTTCACGCCGTGCTGGCCGAGCGCCGGGCCCACGGGCGGACTCGGGTTCGCCTGACCCGCAGGAATTTGCAGTTTGATATATGACTCTATCTTGCGCGCCATTGCTAACTAACCTAATTCAGACCTTTTCAACTTGGCTAAAGTCGAGCTCCACCGGCGTCGACCGCCCCAAAATCTGCACGGCAACTCTGACCTTGCTCTTGTCGTAGTTGACGTTCTCGACGACACCGTTGAAATCGTTGAACGGACCGTCATTGACCCGGACGACCTCGCCGGGCTCGAACAATACCTTCGGCCGCGGCTTGTCGACACCTTCCTGAACACGATTCAGGATCGCCGCAGCTTCGGCATCGCTGATCGGCGCCGGCTTATCCGACGTGCCACCAATGAAGCCAAGGACCTTCGGCACTTCCTTGACCAGATGCCAAGTATCTTCGTCCATCTCCATCTGGACGAGCACATAACCCGGAAAGAACTTGCGCTCGCTCCGACGTTTCTGGCTCCCTTTCATCTCCACGACCTCTTCGGTCGGCACGAGAATTTCGCCAAATCTGTCCTCGAGTCCGTAGCGCTTGATCCGCTCGAGCAAAGACTCTCTGACTTTGTGCTCGTAATTCGAATACGCATGGACCACGTACCACTGCAAGGTCACCGGATCAGCCTCCCTGGCCTGTCAGCAGACGCGTGAGCCACAACAAAAACATGTCCAGCAACCAGAAGAACACGCCCATGATGAGCGTGAAAACGAACACCGCAATCGTCGTCTGAATCGCCTCGTCCCGAGTCGGCCAGACAACTTTACGCAACTCGACGCGTGAGGCGTTGATAAATCGCCAAAGCGCCTTGCCCTGCGTCGACTGCAGCAGAATGACAACTGACAAACCGAAAGCCACGAGCACACCCAGCGCCCTGATGACGGTCGCTACGTCGACGTAGTAGTAATACGCGACGAGGCCGCCGAGCAGCACCGCCGCGGCCACTGCGAGCTTCAGCGTATCGAGCGATGTCGATCCGGTGTCTGCCTTGGTGTCCATAGATTCCCTAATACCGGACGAGACTCGCCACGCACGCTGATCGGCCGTCAGAACGAGACACCCTGCCGTCGCCCGGCGCAGGTGGCAGGCCAGGAGGGACTCGAACCCCCAACCTGCGGTTTTGGAGACCGCTGCTCTGCCAAATTGAGCTACTGGCCTCTATTCTGACTTCCTCGCGCCGCCCCGATAATCGGTGCCGCACTGCTACGCTGCTACTCGGCCGCTCCCATCAATACTTTCGCTTTCTCGTCGAAGATCGACGCATATACGCGCTGCTCGCTCAATTTTGCCTCGCCGCCCTCGGGCGACCCACTAGTATGGCTGTTTTCGTCGCCAGGACCAAACGGCGCCCTTTCGGTGGTCGCTTGCGTGAGCGGCCGCGATGCCGCCGGCTGCCTATCGCGCTGCCCTCACGGCTCTCGCGTCTGCGGTTGCTCGATGGGAGTAAAGCGCAGCGCAGCGAGCCATCCCGTCGAGCAACTGCAGACGCGAGGGCCACCAAGCGGGGCAGTCAGCCGCCCTACTCGATAATCTTCGCAACGACGCCGGCGCCAACCGTGCGGCCACCCTCGCGTATCGCAAACCTCAACCCATCTTCCATCGCGATCGGCGCAATCAAATCAACCTTCATCTGAATGTTGTCGCCCGGCATCACCATCTCCGTGCCCTCCGGCAACTCGACAGCCCCCGTCACATCCGTCGTCCTGAAGTAAAACTGCGGCCGATAACCCTTGAAGAACGGCGTGTGGCGCCCGCCCTCCTCCTTCGTCAATATATAAACCTCCGCCTCAAACTTCGTGTGCGGCGTGATCGATCCAGGCTTCGCCAATACCTGACCACGCTCAATCTCATCGCGCTTCGTACCACGCAACAACACACCCACGTTGTCTCCCGCCTGACCCTCGTCAAGCAGCTTGCGGAACATCTCCACACCCGTGCACGTCGTCTTCGTCGTATCACGAATGCCTACAATCTCAATCTCATCTCCAACCTTCACAATGCCACGCTCGATTCGACCCGTCGCCACCGTGCCACGACCCGATATCGAAAACACATCCTCAATCGGCATCAAAAACGCACCATCCACCGGACGATCCGGGATCGGTACATAGTCATCCAGCGCCGCTACCAGCTTCTCCACACTCTGCGTCCCAATCTCAGAGGTATCACCCTCCAACGCCTTCAGCGCACTGCCCGTAATAATCGGCGTGTCATCCCCAGGAAACTCATACATCGACAACAAGTCCCGAACCTCGAGCTCCACAAGCTCCAACAGCTCCTCGTCATCAACCATGTCCGCCTTGTTCAAATACACCACGATATACGGCACACCCACCTGCCGTGACAGCAAAATATGCTCCCGCGTCTGCGGCATCGGCCCATCCGCCGCCGAAACCACCAATATCGCCCCGTCCATCTGCGCCGCACCCGTGATCATGTTCTTCACATAGTCCGCGTGCCCCGGACAGTCCACGTGCGCGTAATGACGCGCATCACTCTCATACTCCACGTGCGCCGTCGCAATCGTAATGCCCCGTGCCTTCTCCTCCGGCGCCTTGTCTATCTCATCAAACGCCGTGACATCCCCACCATGCTTCTCAGCCATCACCTTCGTCAACGCCGCCGTCAACGTCGTCTTCCCATGATCCACATGACCTATCGTCCCCACATTCACATGCGGCTTCGTACGCTCAAATTTTGCTTTGGACATTAGGAGTACTCCTGAGACTTATTCATGGTCTCTTACAAAAACGGGTCGACGATCCCCTGTCGGCGGCGGCGCCACCCGAATGGACGTCGTTACAAAACTATTTATATGAGTCGAGAAAAATTCGATCCGCCGAATCTTGGAGCCCACAACCGGATTTGAACCGGTGACCTCTTCCTTACCAAGGAAGTGCTCTACCACTGAGCTATGTGGGCAGAAATCCACGAACCCGCCTCCGTCACTCAGCCAGGCCCCTCGAATTCCTTACCCAGTCAATAAAATGCAGCCCAAACTCGAATGCTCCATGGAGCGGGTGAGCGGACTCGAACCGCCATCATCAGCTTGGAAGGCTGAGGTTCTACCGTTGAACTACACCCGCCTGTTGAGCTGATACCCCCACCACCGAGTCTGGTGGAGGGGGTAGGATTCGAACCTACGAAGGCATAGCCAGCAGATTTACAGTCTGCCCCCGTTGACCGCTTGGGTACCCCTCCGCGCGCACAAGCCGAGTATTGTCTGATCTAGCCCGGAACGTGTCAACAGAGGCCGGCCGCTGAATTGCGGGGCTCCCCGCCTCACTCGAAGCCGCGGGTCCGGACTCGATGACCGTCTGCCGACGACGGCGCCGTGGCCGGCGCGACGGGGGCTACATAATCGGTTCGTCTGAGCCGTAGAGCCCGGGCGCGTCCTTGTAGCCGTGCCAGAATCGCCCGAGGGACTCTGCGTCTTCAGGCCCAGATCACTAGGAATATCAAGGACTCCGGGTGTTCGGCTGGGCACCCCTGGTGGGATACCGTACGGCGGCGAGGCAACCGGGGCCTTGATTTTGCAGCGTCAGCGAGCATCCTTATGACCCAAGGCCCCAATAAAAAGCCCATTCTAGGTTGGGTGACAGCAATGGAAAGGCGTTTACTAGCACGAAACAAGGTCTCGACCGTCGTCTATCTCTCGGTACCCGGTGGCCGATTCCACCGTTGCCGAGCGAAGAATCTGTCGGCCATGGGCGTGTTTCTCGAAATCAAGGCGATGGGGCTGCCCGCAGGCACGGTCGTGAACCTCGTGTTCGCCGTAACACTGGGAAGCACGATCCGCCTCCACCGCCGCAGAGCGATCGTTACGCACATTACCGATCGCGGCGCTGGGCTCATGATGCAGGGGCGCCCGCGCTCGGGCCGAAAAGAAGTCGCCGACGGCGCTGGCGGCTGAGCCCCGGCGCAGATCTCTAGAAATTGTCCTTGAGCGCGCGCGTGCGCGCGAATACTTCGACGAGGTCCTCGCCGTTGGATCCGACCGCCTCCTGAATCTCTGCGCTCGCCGGGCGTAAAAACGGATTCGTCGCCTTCTCCAACGCAAGCGTGGTCGGCACGGTCGGCTCATCCTTGGCCCTAAGGCCATCCACCTGCATGCTGCGCGCGACAAGCTCCGGATTATTCGGCTCCACGCTCAGTGCAAATCGTGCGTTTGCCTGCGTGTATTCGTGCGCGCAGTACAACAGCGTGTCGTCCGGCCATCTCATGAGTTTTTGTAGCGAATCCCACATCTGCGCCGGCGTGCCCTCGAAGAGCCTCCCGCAGCCGAGTGAAAAGAGCGTATCTCCAACGAACGCAACGGAGTCATCCGGCAGGTGGTAGACGATGTGGCCGGTCGTATGACCTGGCGTGTCGTAGACGTGCACGGCGTGGCCGCCAAATTGGAACGTCTCGCCGTCGCCGTATTGCCGATCGATCCCGGGAATACGCGCCGCATCGGCTCTGGGTCCGACGATCTCACAGCCCGTTTGCTCTTTGAGCTCCAGATTGCCGCCGGCATGGTCGGGGTGGTGGTGAGTGTTGAAGATATGCGTCAGCCGCCAGCCTGTGGTCTCCAGTGCCGCAAGAATCGCGCCCGCTGACGGCGTATCGATCGTAGCCGTCAGGTCGTGCTCGGCGTCGTGTATCAGATAGCCGTAGTTATCGCTCAGGCACGGAAACATGTGAATCTCGAGCGGCTTCATGTCAGTCCTCAATCTGTGCGGCGTCCAGGGCGCGCGTTTTTGTCGTCCGAGCGACGCCGTTAGGTTCTCGGTCTTCTTATCGTACAATGCGCGGCGACGCGTGCAAGCCTTGCGACCATGCCTGAAATAACCCTGCCAGACGGATCGACTCGCGAATACCCCACGCCCGTAACCGGGCTGGAGATCGCCGCGTCGATCGGTGCCCGCCTCGAGAAGGACGCTGTAGCGCTGCGAGTCGACGGCGAGCTCGTCGATCTCGGCCTCGAGCTGCACGCGCCTGCCAACATCGAAATCGTCACGCGTTCCTCCGAGGCCGGACTCGAGATCCTGCGCCACGATGCTGCTCATGTCATGGCCGAGGCCGTCAAGGAGCTCTATCCCGAAACCCAGGTGACGATTGGGCCGGCGATCGAAGACGGTTTCTATTACGACTTCGCGCGCGCAGAACCGTTTACGCCGGAGGATCTCGAGCGTATCGAGGCACGCATGCGCGAGATCGTCGCGCGCGATGAAGTAATTACGCGAGAGCTCTGGGATCGCGACGAAGCCGTGAAATTTTTCGGCGACCAGGGCGAAAAATACAAGGCTGAGATCATCGCGTCGATTCCGGTTGATGAGGGAATCTCACTGTACCGTCAGGGCGAGTTCATCGATTTGTGCCGCGGCCCACATCTGCCATCGACGGCACGTCTCGGACAAGCGTTCAAGCTCACGAAGCTTGCAGGGGCCTATTGGCGCGGCGACTCCCGCAACGAGATGCTGCAACGCATTTACGGCACGGCTTGGGCGAGCGAGAAGGAGCTCAAGGCGTATTTGCACCGCCTCGAGGAGGCCGAACGGCGCGATCATCGCAAGCTCGGCCGCGCGATGGACCTGTTTCATTTTCAAGATGAGGCCGTTGGTGCCGCATTCTGGCATCCGAAGGGCTGGACGTTGTTTCAGACATTGATCGGCTATATGCGTGCCCGACAGCTCGAATCCGGCTATCGTGAAGTGAACACGCCCGAGCTCATGGACCGCTCGCTCTGGGAAGCGTCGGGACACTGGGAGAGTTTCGGCGAGCATATGTTCACGACCCACACTGCCGATGAGCGCACGCTCGCCGTCAAGCCCATGAACTGCCCAGGCCATGTGCAGATCTTCAAGAACGAGCTGCACAGCTACCGCGAGTTGCCATTACGCCTGGCGGAGTTCGGCAAAGTGCACCGCTATGAGCCGTCCGGGGCACTGCACGGCCTCATGCGGGTGCGTGCATTTACTCAAGACGACGCGCACATCTTCTGCACAGCCGATCAGATCACGAGCGAGACCGGCATGGTCTGCGATCTCCTGCTCGGCATCTACCGAGACTTGGGCTTCGACGACATCCTCATTAAGTTCGCCGACCGACCCGAGCGTCGCGTCGGCAGCGACGATGTCTGGGACCGTGCCGAAACGGCGCTCAAGGCTGCAATGGACGAGCTCGGGCTCGATTACACACACAACCCCGGCGAAGGCGCGTTCTACGGTCCGAAGATCGAGTTCGTGCTGCGAGATGCGATCGGCCGCGAATGGCAATGCGGCACGCTGCAGGTCGACTTCAATCTTCCCGGCAGGCTCGGCGCAACCTATATCGGCGAGGACGGCGACAAACATACGCCCGTGCTGCTGCATCGAGCGATCTTCGGCTCGCTAGAGCGGTTCATCGGTATCCTACTCGAGCACTTCGCCGGTAAGCTGCCGCTCTGGCTGGCACCTGTGCAGGTCGTTGTCGCGACGATCACTTCTGACGCGGACGCCTATGCGCTCGAGGTCGTGGCGGCCCTCGAGGAGGCGGGCTTACGCGCCGAAGCCGACACGCGCAACGAGAAGATCAACCGCAAGGTGCGCGAACATGCACTCGCGAAAACGCCCGTGCTGCTCGCGTTGGGCAAACGCGAGGTCGAGGAGCGCACCGTGTCGATTCGCCGGCTCGGCGAGAAGGCGCAGCAGGTGCTGCCGCTCGGCGCTGCCGTCACCGCGCTCGACGCCGAAGTCCGCAGCCGTTCCGCAACCTAACCAACGAAGGATCACAATGCGATTGGTCAGCTTCGAACACGAGGGACGCGCGAGTTACGGGCTCGTCTGTGACGGCGGAATCGTCGATGCGGGGCTGCGCCTCGGCGAGCGTTATGCTGATCTCAAGGCCGTGATCGCAGCAGGGGCGCTCGATGAGCTGCGCGCCCTCGAAAGTACCGCTCCAGACCTAGGGATGGCGGACGTCGCTCATCTACCCATTATCCCGAATGCCGAGAAGATCCTGTGTGTCGGCATCAATTACCTCGGCCACATCAAGGAAACGGGCCGCGAGCCACCAGAGTACCCCGTGCTGTTCACGCGCTTTGCCGACTCGTTCGTCGGGCACGGTCAGGCTATCGTCAGACCCGCAGTCTCGACGGATCTCGACTACGAAGGCGAGCTTGCCGTTGTAATCGGCAAGCCCGCATGGCACGTGTCACGTGAGCGCGCGCTCGAGCACGTCGCCGGCTACACATGCTGCAACGAGGGCAGCATAAGAGATTTCCAGTTTCACACGATTCAGTTCACGGCCGGCAAGAATTTCTATCGCAGCGGTTCACTCGGGCCCTGGCTGTTGACGGCCGACGAGCAACCGGACCCCGGGCAGTTCCATCTGCAAACCCGTATCAACGGCGACGTACTGCAGGATGCCCCCGTCAGCGATCTATGCTTCGACATTCCGCAACTCATTGAGTATTGCTCGATCTGGACACCGCTCGGAACCGGCGACATCATCGTGACCGGCACGCCGGGCGGCGTCGGCCGCGTGCGCAAGCCACCGATCTGGATGAAGCCCGGAGACACGGTCGAAATCGACATCCGGGGCCTCGGCACGCTGCGCAATTCGATCATCGATGAGTCCACCGACTGAGAGACTTCGCTTCTCGTATTTGCAGGCCGCTGGCCTGGCTTTCTTCTTGATGCTTGATTCAGCGCCCGCGCAGCCGCCGGAGCTCGACTGGATCGACGAGAAACTCATCCAGGGTGGCGAGATTCTCATCGATTTCGGCGACGACCGCCGATTCCGCGGCCGCATCCGCGCCGCCACGCTAGTCGATGCAGACCCCGAGACGATCTGGGCCATTCTCAGCGACTGCGAGTCTGCTCCCCGGTACCTCGACAATGTGCAAAGCTGCGAGCTCGTTGAGACGCTCGACGGCGGGAAAGCGCAGGTCTTCAGGCAACGCGCCAAGCTCCGCTGGTTCATACCGACCTTCGAGCACGAATTTCGTCTCGATTACGAGCCATACGACCGCATCCGGGTTACGCGCGTCAGCGGCCCCTTCGAGCGGCTCGACGGCGTCTGGTGGCTCGTGCCGGAATCGCCGGGGCGCACGCGTGTGGTTCATCAGCTCGACATCGAGTCCGGTCCGCTGATTCCAAACTTCATGCTGAGCGGACCGCTGCGCCGTGACATCCTCAACGCAATGCGCGCCGTGCGCGAGCTCTCCGAGGCGAGCATCTGAACAGGAGTCGTTAGGTCGAAGCGTCGGGCCGTGTGGCGGCCAAGCCTTCGAAATCGAACAGCTCCGGATCCGCGAGATGCGACGGAGTGACGTTTTGCAGACTGCGAAACAGACGCAGTGTGCGCCCGGGATCTTCACGTTCCCAGTCGGCCAGCATCGCTTTGATTTTCTTGCGCTGTGCATGATCTTGCGAACCGCAAAGCTTGCATGGAATGATCGGAAACTCTCTGCCCCTAGCGTAGCGCGCGATCTCCCGCTCCGCGCAATACGCCAACGGCCGAATCACGACATGGCAGCCGTCATCGCTACGCAGCTTCGGCGGCATCGTCTTGAGCCGACCGCCGTGAAACATATTAAGAAACAGGGTTTCGACGATGTCCTCGCGATGGTGGCCCAGCGCAATCTTCGTCGCGCCGAGCTCGGTCGCTGTCCGGTACAAGATGCCGCGGCGCAGCCGCGAGCACAACCCGCACATCGTTTTGCCCTGCGGAATAACGCGTTTGACGACCGAGTAGGTGTCTTCCGTGACGATCCTATACGAGACGCCTAGCTGCTCCAGATAGGCCGGGAGCACGTCGGCTGGAAAGCCGGGCTGCCTCTGATCGAGATTGACGGCGATAAGCTCGAAATCCACGGGCGCCCGCCGCCGGAGGCTCAGGAGCAACTCCAGCATCGTATAGGAGTCCTTGCCGCCCGACATGCAGACCATGATGCGGTCACCCGCTTCGATCATGCCGTAGTCGGCGATGGCCTTGCCGACGGCGCTGCGCAGGCGCGCCTTGAGCCGCGCGAGCGTGCGCGAGGACAGCTGTGGCTCGTGCGCCGGATCGTGTCGCCGCGAGTCGTGCAACGCCAGGTTGATCGGTACCGGTCTGCTACTATTCATGCGTCTAGGTCGGGATTGCTCTGTTCCGGCCGCAAGTCTAAACGCGCAACACCCGTCATGGACAGCTGGCTCAGTAATTTGGACGCGTTGATCGACACGCTGCCCGCATGGGCGGTGACCGCGCTCGGCGTGGCACTGCTGTTGATGACGGCGCTGGCGGCCGACTTCATTGCCAAACGGCGCTTGATCCGTGGCTTGCGCCGAATAACCCAAAGCACAAGATTGGACTGGGACGATGCCATGCTGGAATCGGGGGTTATTCCTCGGTTTGCGCATCTGCTGCCGGCGCTCGTGATTTACTTCGGGCTGCCAATAATTCCAGGTCTGAGTGAGCCGATCGCGCGTGTCGGAACTAAAGTCACGCTCGCGTACATGGTGCTCGTCGGCAGCCTCGCAATCAGCGCAACGCTGACGGCTGCCAACACTGCATACGAACGGCTGCCGATCGCGACGGAGCGCCCGCTCAAAGGCTTCCTCCAGGTCGCCAAGATCGTGGTCTTCGCGCTTGCTGCCGTTCTGATCGTCGCCGTGCTCATCGAGCGCAGCCCCGTGTTGCTGCTCAGCGGCCTTGGCGCGATGATGGCCGTGCTGATCCTCGTCTTCAGGGACACGATTCTATCGCTGGTTGCAAGCGTTCAGCTCACGAGCCTCGACATGATTCGTGTCGGTGATTGGATAGAGATGCCGGGCTGCAACGCCGATGGTGACGTCGTGGACATCTCGTTACACACGGTCAAAGTGCAGAACTGGGACAAGACGATTACGACAATCCCGACGCACAAGCTCATTGCAGAGTCGTTCAAGAACTGGCGGGGCATGAGCCTATCGGGCGGTCGGCGCATCAAACGCAGCCTGTACATCGACCTGAGCTCGATTCGATTTCTCACTGATGCCGAAGTCGAGCGCTTCAAGGGATTCAGACTGCTCGAAGACTACATCGCCCAAAAAGAAAATGAGCTCGCCGCGTATAACGAGGCCGTCGGAGAGTCTGCAAATGCTAACCTGCGGCGCCTCACGAACGTTGGGACGTTTCGCGCTTACATATTCAATTACCTCAAACATCACCCCAGGATTCACGAGGGGATGACGTTGCTAGTGCGCCAGCTCCAACCGAGCCCGCTGGGCCTGCCGCTCGAGATCTATGCCTTCACGAACGTGACCGACTGGTCGATTTACGAAGATATTCAGTCGGACATATTCGATCACCTCATGGCAATTGTCGGCGAGTTCGGCCTGCGCGTGTATCAGCAACCGAGCGGCGAGGACATCGTCGCTTTGGGCGCGATCGAGATGCACGAGCCGGCCTCGGTTCAGCCCCGGACGGGCTCGTAGGACTTCGAAGCTGCCGCGGCACGTTCGCTTTACATAACATGAATAAATAGCCGAACCGTGCGGATTTTCGTCGCCGGCATCGGGGGTCTGTGAAGCTAATCACTACAACCTGTTCTGTTTTCTCTTAGTGTTGAGAGATCTACGACCAGGTAAGCCGAGTCCAATGCAACGCAGGCTCATCGCAGCGGTTCTCACGGTCGCCGCCCTGGCGATGCTCGCCGTGCTCGTCCTCGACTCCCGGCCGATACCGATCGAGGCACACCTCGCTCATCATGCAGCCATCGCCGAGCTCGAGCGCGCCGCCGAGGACGCTGCAACGCTCGTCGCCTCGCTCGAGTCCGCACGCGCCAGCAACCAGGCACTCGGCGAAGGAGCGCGCACCGCGCTGGCACGCTTCGAGGTAAGCCCCGAGCGTCTGCGCGCACTGCTGTTCGGATACTCCGGCCGTGCTCTCCACGAGGATCGGGTGCGCGGCCGTTTCGATGCGTACTCGGGCACGGTCGCCGATGCAAGCTCATTGACGCACACGGCAGTTACCGAACAAGCCAAGCTCATACAGAGTCTAGACATCGTTCGCCGGTCCGGCCCCATTCTCATCGAGCGCATGCGTGATATTCGGCTTGACGACGCGGCGCGAACAACCTTCGAGCTCGTCGCCGGTGTGCTCGATTTCGCATCGCCGGACAACACGATCGATGCCGCCGATCTCGGTCGTTTAGCGGAAACGCTGCGTACGGACCGCAGGATCGACGCGAATATGCCGGGACAAGTGCAGGAGTTCATCGAAGCGACGCAGACTGTCATCGCCGGCGTGCGCCGCGTCGACAACCTGACGGCGCGGCTCGGCGAAATTCCTCTGATCTCGAGCGGCACAAACCTCGCCAGCGCGGCCGTGGAGCGCTATCGAGATACGCTCGCCGGCATCAATCAAGCGCGCACGCTGTTGTCGATCTACGCGATCATTCTGCTCGGCGCGGCCGGTTTCATCGCATTTCGCCTGAGCCAGAGCTACCAGCTACTCAACCGGGCCAACGCGGAGCTGGCGATGCTGAACGAGTCGCTCGAGCAGCGCGTCGTCGAGCGCACGGAAGAGCTTCAGGGCGCACTCTTCGACCTCAAGGAATCTCAGGTTCAACTCGTTCAAGCAGAGAAAATGTCCTCGCTCGGGCAGCTCGTAGCCGGCATCAGTCACGAGATAAACACGCCCTTGCTCTATCTGGCCAACAACGCCGAGCTCATCCGTGAGCGCCTGGAGCTATTCGAAGACTTCACGCAACGCAGCGCCGCGGCGTACGCGCTTCGGCCCGACGACTTCGAGGATCGCAAGAGCTATCAGATAGCCCTCGCGACCGCGCTGCGGAATCTACAGGCATCGATCGCCCAGGACGATTTGCTCGCGAGCATCGAGGAAGCGAGAGAGCTACTGAGCGACAGCACCGACGGTCTCACCGAGCTCACGGAAATGGCCCAAGGGCTCAAGGACTTCAGCCGAATGGATCGCGCACCCGTGGAGAGTTTCGACGTCAACGCGGGTCTCGAGCGCAGCCTGCTGATTGCGAGAAGCGCACTCAAGCACAAGGCCAACGTCAACAAGTTTTTTGGCGATCTGCCCCACATCCGCTGCGCGCCGTCACAGCTCAATCAGGTCTTTCTGAACCTGCTGACCAACGCGGCACAGGCAATCGACGAGCAGGGCGAAATCGTCATCAGGACGGAGCGTCGAGACGAGAACCATATCTCGGTCACAATCTCCGACACGGGTTGCGGCATATCCGCGGAGAATCTCGCAAAGATCAGGGACCCGTTCTTCACGACCAAGGATGTCGGCACTGGCACGGGTCTAGGGCTGGCTATCGTGGATCAGATCGTTACCGCACACGGCGGGGAGCTGCGTATCGAATCCGCGCCAGGAAAAGGCTCGGCTTTCACGATTATCTTGCCAATCAGCCCGAGCGGCGAAGCCTACGGCACTAATGACGACGCCGAACTTCTGAGCCAGCTCGCCGCTGCCGGGTAATAGAGCCGCAGATGGATAACTGCGCTACACAGACCGCCGCACTGCCGAGGGTCCTGTTCGTCGACGATGAGCAGCGCGTGCTGAACTCGATGCGCATCATGTTCCGGCGCCGCTTCGAGCTGTTCTTTGCCTCGGACGGGCCTAGCGCAATCGAAATCGTCAAACAGCAAGACATCGATGTCGTCGTTGCCGACCACCGCATGCCGCAGATGACGGGCGTCGAGCTGCTGACAGCCGTGCGAACTTTGTCGCCGCACACCGTGAGGATATTGTTGACGGGTTATGCCGACCTCGACGCGATAGAAGGATCCATCAACGAGGGCGAGGTATTCAGGTACCTGACGAAGCCATGCGCGCCAGCACAGTTACGCGCTACGCTCGATCTCGCCGCAGAAGTTTCGGAACAGAGCAATGCGGGCCCGATGCCGGACATCGATCCCGTAGAGCAGCTCGCGCACGACATTCTGACCGACGAGCCGCACGAGCCGGCCGCAGAGCCGCTCACTCGCTTCACCCGCACGATGACCGAACATGAGCTTGCGGAGACGGACGTGATCGATCGCGCGGAGCTGGCGGCCGTCGCGCCAATATCGCAGCAGCGTGCGCAGCCTGCGAAACCCAAACAGGTCTCGCACAGCGGCGTCATCGTATTCTCCGCCGACGAGAACATCATCGACAGCGTCCGCAAGGCCGCGGGCGCACGTTTTCCCGTCTATGTCGCGTCGAATATCGTGCAGGTCGTCAAGGTGCTGACTGAGAATCGTCCCGGGGTGCTCGTGACTGATATCACGCAGGATCGCAACACGATTCAGGCCATGACGGGCAGACTCAAACAGCATTTGCCAGAGCTCGTTACGATCATCGTGTCGGAGCACCGCGATGCACTCGATATGATCTGGCTCATCAATCACGGTCAGATCTTCAGGTTCCTGCGCAGGCCAGTTTCCCCGGGACGTTGCGCGGTCAGCGTCCAGGCCGCGCTTCAGCATCACGAGGCCTTGCGTGTGAACCCGCTGCTCGCTCGCCGTCATACGGTCGACCGAACCGAGGACTCCGGTGTCATCAGCGGCGTGTTCGATAGGCTCAAATCTGTGCGGCGGCTCTGGGCATGACGACGACGAGCAGCAACGCGCCCGTTACGCGCGACCCCGCTGACGTCGTGCTGTATCTCGGCGCCGCGATCGTCCTCGGCGTCGGCGTAAGCTGGCTCATACTCTCGCAACCCTGGCAAGGATCTGCCGACAACGAGTTCAGGACCGAGTCCGTGGCGACGGCAACGCCGCCGGCAGGGCCGGCCGCGAGCCGGCTGTCGACAGCCGAACCGACCGTCGATGAAGCCTTGCGCATGGCGGACGTCGCCCTGTCGGCCGGTATTCTGATCGAGCCGGAGCGATACAGCGCCTGGAAGCTGTATACCGACGTGCTCCGTGCGGATCCGAACAATATCGATGCGCGCGACGGCATTCGTCGCGTTACCGAATTGCTCCTCGCGCGTGCGACGACCGCTCTCCAGCAGGCTCGAACGAGTGATGCGCGCGAGATACTCGCGCTCGTCCAACGCCAGTTTCCCGATGACGCCGGCGCCGCCGAGCTTGCGGAGCGCATAAACGCCGCCGAGGAAGTCCAGAGATCCCTGGTCGCGGATGATCTGACGCCACCGCGGATCGAGACGAACAGCGAGTCGCTGCGCATCGAGACTCCCAGCGAGCCGCAGGCCACCGTCGCGAGTGCTGCGCCGGACCTGGTCGACCCGCTGGAAGAGATGCGCGCGGCGTTCGATGCGGCACTCGCTGCCGGCAATTTGCTGCAGCCCGCCGGCGGCAGCGCTGAGCACTTTCTCAGCGTCATGGTCGAGCGCGACGCTGACCATGCGCTCACGAGCGAGGCCCGCATGGCCTTCATAAACACGGTTCTGAGCCGCGCAACCGAGGCCACCGAAGCCCTCGATGCCGTCGCGGCCGAGGCTTGGATCGACGCGGCGATAAAGCTCGGTGCGGATGCGGCTCGAGTGGACGCAGCCGACGCCGCACTGACGACCGCGCTCGTCACTGCCGAATCGCAGCGCCTACGGCCGGCCACCGAGCTTCTAGTCGAAAGCTACGCCGCGCCGCGCTACCCTCCCGCTGCCGAGAGACGGAACATCGAGGGCTGGGTCGACGTGGAGTTCGTTGTCACAACGTCGGGCCAAACGCGTGAGGTCGCCATTACGGATGCATCGCACGACAGTCTATTCCGCCAGGAAGCTGTCGCCGCCGTCGAGGCCTGGCGCTTCGTGCCGAAGGTTTATCTCGATCGCCCGATCGAGCAGAGAGCCTATATGCGAATCCGCTTCGCCCTCGAGTAGCGCTACGCTGGCCGTTGCGCGACAGGGCACCCCGCATCGATTCGACATAATCTGTGGCGGCTCACCGGCCTCTCGCACGTTGCGCTAAGATGAGCGCAACTGCACGCTGTCGATGTCAGGAACAACAATAAGGAGCGCCCGCTCGAGGAGAACAGCTCAGATGGCTCGCATGACTCCATTGGTGATCACGGCCGCGATGATCGCGGGAACACCCGTCAGCGTATGGGCACAATGGCGCTGTGACTGCACGATGATCGTCGGCAGCTGTAGCGCTGAGGTGACAGCCGAAGCGTCATGGATCGACGTGACGACTGACAGCCTGCAATGCGCTCGAGTCGATTACTTCGTCGATGGCTTGCCGTTCGTGACCACGGTCGTCGAAGGCCAGAGCCGACTCGACTGGATGAGCCCCCGCGAGAATCCGGATGTCCGGATTCAGAGCTGCCAGATCTGCGCCGACAATGCCCCCGGCGGCAGCGCCGAGCCCGCGATCGCCGAAGAGGAGACCCCGCTCGAGCCGCTCCTTCGCTGGGACCCCGCCTATCCGACCCCGGCGCAACGCAACGGCACGGAGGGCTTCGTGATCGTAGAGTTCGACGTGACACCTGAGGGTGGTGTCGAGAACGCCGCAGTGGTCGACTCTGCGCCCGATGATTTATTCGATCAGGCCGCACTCGCGGCCGTGAGCCGCTGGCGCTATGCCGACAACGAACAGCGCGGCGCGACCCGACTTACCGAACGGTTCGAGTTCTCGCTCGATGACATGCTCTGGCAACTGCAACCCGGCGCCGCAGAACGCGAACCCGAAGCAGCCGTGAGTGCGCCGCGAAACCAATGCGTCCGTGAGGACGTCGTCTATAACTTCGGCGAGATGATCGAGGCCGGACTCATCAACGCATGCGCCGAACCGTTGCTCATCTATGAATGCGCCGAAGGGATTGGCCGACAAACGGGGCGCTGGGTCTGCAACGATTCCGAACGTCTGCAGACGCTGCTCGTCCGGCCGGGCGACGAACGTATCGGCACGACGATTCAGAACGGCGCGCAGGTGGCGAGCGTCCGCTGGCTGACGTTCAGCGATAATTTCTTCGTCGCCCGACCACCCAATTCGCAGTATTGGTGGATCGCCTGTACGCAGTCTGATTCCGCGTGCCGTGACAACGCGCAGATGTGGGTCCGGTCGATGGATCGTCAGCCCGCGAGCGTGGACCCGCGCGGGCGCGCCTCGATAACGGTCGCCCGCTCCTACTGAGCTGGGGGCCGGCTGGGCAGGCCGGCATCGGATCAGTTACGATGCCCTGCGTCTCGCAACTCGAGCGCGAGTGACACCGCCGATGCCAAAGAAAGCCTTACAACAGCAACTGACCGAGCTTCACGGTGCGCTTGCGTCCACCGCCGAGCTCGACCCCGAGCTGCGCGCGCTGCTCAAGGAAGTCTCCGGCGACATCCAGACTCTCCTCGGCGGCGAAGCCTCGGCCGAGGAGGCCTCCACTGCGGATCAGCTACAAGCACGCGTAAGGCGCGCGACCGTGGATTTCGAAGCCGAGCACCCGCGTCTTGCGCACATTCTCGGAGACCTGGCCGACACGTTGACGAAACTCGGTATCTGACGGCGACTCGGTGAGCTCGACTCGCCGCGAACGACAGACACATGGACACGGCAATCAACTACGCAGATAAGCACGTCTTCGTCGCCGGAGGCAGCAGCGGCATCAATCTCGGCATCGCCATGGGCTTTGCCGCAGCCGGTGCACACGTTGGAATTCTGAGCCGCTCACAGGAAAAAATCGATGCCGCCGTGGCCGAGATCGAGCCTATCGGCACGGGCCGAGCCGCTGGCTTCAGCGCCGACGTGCGCGACCCTGAAAAGGTCGAGGTGGCGCTGCGCGGTGCCTTCGATGCGTTCGGCCCGATCGACGTCCTCGTGTCCGGGGCTGCAGGCAATTTTCCAGCGCTCGCCAAGGATCTGTCGCCGAATGGCTTCAAAGCCGTCGTCGACATCGACCTGCTCGGCACGTTCAACGTGCTGCGAACGGGCCTGGAGTTTCTACGCAAACCCGGCGCGAGCATCATTAATATCTCCGCGCCGCAGGCGCTGAACCCGACGGTTGCGCAGATTCATGTCTGCGCGGCCAAGGCCGGCGTCGACATGGTCACACGCGTGCTGGCTATGGAATGGGGCGAGCTCGGCATACGCGTGAACTCGATCGTGCCTGGACCGATAAGCGAGACCGAGGGCATGCGCCGCCTGGCGCCGACGCCCGACGCGCTTGCAACAGTCGGGCGCAACGTCCCTCTCGGTCGACTCGGAAAAATCGAGGAGATCGCGGCTGCCGCGCTGCTGCTGTCCTCGCCGCAAGCCGCATACATCACCGGTGCTGTGATTCCCGTCGACGGCGGCTGGTCGCTCGGCGGCGACCGCGTCGCGATGGCCGCAATTCTTGCCCAGCTCGCGAAGGCGCCTCGCTGAGCGAACCGACCGGGCAGCGATTCACGCCCAAGCGACCAGGAACACGCGCGCCGCGTATCCATCCGCACGAGTAAACTACTCGGCATGCAACGGGAGCGGTCCTATGGGTAAAAACGCGCCGACGGCATTCGCCGGTTTCAGTGACGCCACGATCGCTTTCTTGAGCCAGCTGGCCGTGAACAACGATCGCGATTGGTTTCAGGCGCACAAGCAGCGGTATGAGGAAGCGGTCCGGGACCCGGCGCTGGCCTTCATCGAGGCGATCGCACCCGGCCTCAAGCGGATCTCGCCACACTTCGTCGCGAGCTCGCGGCGCACCGGCGGCTCGCTCATGCGTATCTATCGCGACACGCGCTTCTCCCGAAACAAGCTGCCTTACAAGACGAACGTCGGCATCCAGTTCCGGCACGAGCTCGGCAAGGATGTCCATGCACCGGGGTTCTATGTGCATATAGAACCGGGTGGCTGTTTCCTCGGCGCAGGAATCTGGCGGCCCGATTCTGCAGCGCTCGCGGCGATCCGCGCGCAAATCGCCGACTCGCCGGCCGCATGGAAGCGTGCCCGCGACGCCAAGGCTTTCGCCGCGCGCTTCACGCTCAGCGGCGAGCAGCTCAAGCGCATTCCGCGCGGCTATGACGCGGACCACCCGTTGGCCGAAGATCTGCGGCGCAAGGACTTCATCGGCGTGTCCGGCTACGAGATCGGCGACATCACCGAGCCGACGTACCTGCAGGACGTGCTCGAGGCCTTCTCGGATACCAAGCCGTTCATGCGGTTTCTCTGCAAAGCCCTCGAGCTGCACTTCTGATCATGAGCACGAGGACACATACGGGCGGCTGCCACTGCGGTCGCGTGCGTTTCGAAGTCGATGCCGAGCCCGTCTTGCGGGTGACGAGCTGCAACTGCTCGATCTGCACCCGCACGGGATTCTTGCATCTGATCGTGCCAGCCGACCGCTTCCGGCTACTGGGGGGCGATGAGTTCCTGAAGAGCTACCGGTTCAACACCGGCACGGCAAACCATCTGTTTTGTTCCATTTGCGGTATCAAGGCTTTCTATGTGCCGCGCTCGCATCCGGACGGCGTTAGCGTCAACGCACGCTGCATCGAGAACGACACGGTCGAGTCCGTTATCGTCGAGCAGGAATTCGACGGGCAGAACTGGGAGCAGCACATCCACGAGCTGGCGCCCCTGGGCGATTAGCGTCGGCTGCACGAAGCGCGCGATCCGGCAAGCGCCCGCGCTGACGCGGCGACATGGGCGCCGAGCTCGTCAGTCTTCAGTTCTCGAGCAGATTCGACGGCAGGAACCGGCGCGTCGCCTCATCGTCGCAATTGAAAGCCGACATGTCCGTGTCGGGCCGATACAGCAGCGCACGGCGATGCGTCATCGAGCCGACGATGTACTCGGGATCCTCGAGGAAGAACTCGACCTCCATGCGCGCGCCAGCGTCGATGAGACGGTAGCGCTCGATGACGTGCTTCTGCGCCCCGGACGGGATACCGTTCTGATACGGTGAACGGTGGTCGGCGAAGTTTCGCGTATCGATGACGAGCGTGTCGCCCTCGTAGCGCCCCACTGAATGACCTGTCCGCGTGCGCACGCTCGGATCGGGGTGCGCGCGCCCGTCCATATAGACGGTCCGAAGGTCGTCGAAATACTGGCTCCTGATCGTCAGCGTCTGATCGCCGTTGTCGGCAATCTCGATCGGATAGAGGTCCGTATAGACGATCATCGACGGCGTCGGCTTGGGCACGCACGTGAGCTCCGGATTTTCCTCGGACTCCTGGCTGAATGCCTCGTAAGCGAGGCGGCCCTTCTCGGTCAGCGTCAGATCCCGGAGCATGAGTTGGTCCAGACCCCCCGGATAATCTGCCGCCAGACTCGCTCGATCGACGATCCAGCGCCCCTCGACCGAGGTCGCGCGCGGCGCATCGCCCGGCTCCGCGCTGGCCAGTGTTTCTGTTGGAACGGCCACGCCGATCGGCACGCCGTCCTTGGCGACCGTCGTCACGAGACCGTAGGGTCGTCCGTCGCGCGCTGGGTGAAGCTCAACGGTGACTTCGTCGCCGACGCCTAGGGAATCCCGCGTCCAGCCTCTACGCATCAGCGTGATCATCGAGCCCATCTGCGCCGTCCACTCCCGCTGCTCGCCGGTCTCGTCCGTGGCGCTCACGACGATATAAGCGTGAGGATTACGCAGGCTGAATTCCGTGACCGTGCCCTGGAGTGTCAGGACCCTGTCCATCTCCAAGGCGGCATCGCTATGGTGGCTGTAAGCCGGCAAGACCACTGCACAGGCGGCGGTAATAATCATCAGATATCGCATGGCGAATACTCCACGAAATGTCGCACTCGAAAAATTCCGCTCCCCGGTTCGGCTCTGTGCCGGTCGGGTCCGGGTTTGGCCCTAGGTCCCCCGGGATTTGGCTTTCATCGAATCATACCGAATTATCGGTAGCCGAGGGCCGCTCCAGACCGCGTGCGGACCGCCCTCAGCAGGCGCCTTCGCGCCGCCGTCAACCTCCCTCGTGCGACTTTGGCCAAACACGCCAAGCGAGCCTGGCGACGCAAAATTCGGCCCGGCCGCGGGAACATTTCCCGTCTAAACCGGCTAGAATCGGCCGAACACGAACATCCGGTCAAGGGGGGAGACATGACCTCGTTTCTTTCACGCTTTGGGGCTCTCGTTCAGCGCCACGGCCGACAATAATTAGAACTCATTGACCCGAGAGGCTCGAACACGATGTCAACACACCACGCCGCGACAATAGTCGCTATCGCAATCTCCGCGCTTCTGCCGGCCGCTGTGCAAGCACAGGCCGCTACCGATATCCCGATTGCATCGACAAGCGCGCATCAGGCGACCGAAGCCGGTGCCGCGTTCATCGCGAGCCTGCGCCCAGAGCAACGTCAAGCAGTCGTGCACGCACTGGACGACGCCGAGCGCTCGGGTTGGTCGAACGTGCCGATGTTTGCGCATGCCCGACCGGGCTTGCGCATACGCGATCTGACGACCGCGCAGCGCCGCGCGCTGCACGGGCTGTTGCGCGCCTCGCTGTCTAGCCAAGGTTACCAAAAGGTTACGAACATCATACGGCTCGATAGCATCCACGGCGCACGCGAGCTCGCACACCTCGATGAGCACGGGCCGGCACCCGACGATCGCCCGTTCGTGCAACACGAGGCCGAGAGCTTTGGCTCGGGCAGCTATGCCGTTGCCGTGTTCGGCAATCCCGGGCGCGATGCCGACTGGGGCTGGCTCATCCAAGGCCATCACATGGGCATCACTTTCACAGTCTCGGGCGAGAACGCCGGCCTCACGCCGATGTTCCTCGGTGCGACGCCGCTCGTGCTCGATGACGGCATCCTTGCCGGCTGGTCAGCGCTGTCGCACGAGGTCGCGCGCGGCGCCGAGCTCATCGCATCGCTGACCCCTTCGCAGCGCGAGGTCGTGCTGGAGCCCGGAGACGTCCCGGGTGATGCGCTCTATAGCGTCGGCCACAAGCACGAGCTGCCCGAGTTCTCGGGCCTTCGGTCGCGGGACATGACACCGCCACAGCAGCGTCTCCTGCGGGCGCTCGTCGAGGAGTACGTACGTAACGCCGACTTCGACGTCGCAGAGGCGCAGCTCGCGGCAATTGGTGAGGCGGGCTGGGACAATCTGTGGCTCTCCTGGCGCGGCGCCACAGACGACACGATGGCGCCGCACTACTATCGGGTCCATGGCGAGAGGATTCTCATCGAGCTCGCGCACCGGCCCAATCACATTCACACGTTCGTCCGCGACCCGCAGAACGACTACGGCGAGCATTGGTTAGGCGAGACGTACACCGAGACTCATACGGCCGGCGACCGATTCGATGCGGCCGTTCGCGCGTTCGAGCAACGCTAAATAAGAATCGTTTTCAAGAATATCCCGTCCGCACATCGCAAGTGATGTGCGGACGGGCGAGGCTATGACTTCGATTTCAAAAACGTATACAATTCGCGCCGTTCCAGCTGTCACTACTATTACCAAAATACTTTCCAGGAGTTAAGGATGACGACGACGCGCAGGAAGCGTCCCGCTCTGTCGGGCGCAAAATTCGATATCAACGGTGTTCGCAAAGCCACGATTGCCATGCTGTCGAGTGCTTATCGCAGCGGGCGCTTTCGCACGTTGGCCGATATTCTCATTGCGATGGAGGTCATCGACGCCGATCTCGACGGCCAGCCGCATTCGATGCGCTCACTGTCGGAGTCGCTCGATATTCCCTATACGTCCGTGTCGCGCATCGTATTCGGCCTGACAGCCGAAGGCGGGGAAGGCCCGGGTATTCTGACGCTGAACTCTCACGCCGAGGACCGTCGCCGCAAAGTCATCGGTGTCGATCCTGCAGCCTACAAGCTCTTCGGCAAAGGCCCGCATCAGGCCGCCGAGAAGGCCATGGCCGATTACTACGGCCAGTCCGTTAAGAGCCTCAAAGCCAAGAACGGCTCGCGCCGCTAGATGGCCTGGCCTCTATAGCTGATCCATATACGCGGCCATGCGTCTGCGCGTGGCCGCGTCGGGCATCTCCCCGTAAGCTGCCAACGCGTTCTCGGCCATATGCGCCGGGTTGCTTGTCTCCGTGAGCACGGACGTCAGCGCCGGGTGCGGCAGAATATATTTCAGCGAGAATCCAGCCCAGCTATGGATGCCGATTTCCGCGGCCCAATCGGGCAGCGGCACGGCAGCCAGCCGCTGGAAGTATTCACCGTTCATGAACGGCCGGTTGATGATGACACCGAGACCCCTGTCTGCGGCGAGCGGCAGCAGGCGCTCCTCGGCCAATCGCTCGGTAACCGAATAGTTGCACTGGATGAAATCCGGTGT
>JAOTTJ010000184.1 GCA_029864465.1 Gammaproteobacteria bacterium
TTGGCCGTTGGTTCCGAGCGAAAGCGCCTGCAAATTGAGATCCGCGATCGCGCGCCCGAGCGCATTGATCTCCAGCACGGCAGCCGACGTCTCCGAGCCGACCTGCCGGGAAACCTCGTCGAGGCGCGAGTCGAAGTTCTGCAACATGGAGATGAGCTGGCGTCCCTCGCTGAGCAGTACCTGACGCGCCGCCGTCGACCCCGGGTCGTTGCCGAGATCTTGAATGGCATCCCGAAACCCCTGAAATCTCGCCGTGATACCGAGCCGGCTATCGGCAAGCAGGTCGTCGATCGTCGAGGCGAGGCGGGCGAAGGCTTCACTGCGCTCGAACGCTGCCTCGGCCGACTGTAGCTGCGTGACGAGAAAAGTGTCGGAGATGCGGCGAATCAGCCCGACATCGACACCTGAGCCGATATAGCCGCCACCGAACCGCTCCATCGGCCGCTCGCTGAACTCCAGGCGCTGACGGCTATACCCCGGCGTGTTCGCATTCGCGATGTTGTTCGCGGTCGTGGACAGCGCTCGCTGCTGCGCCAACAGCGCCGAGAGTCCGATTCTTAAAATATCTGGCATATATCGTACTGTCGTTCGGAAAAGCCGTTGCTGACTACTATGTCGACTCGAGCCTGCCAAGCTTGAGTCACAGCGTGTCGGCGAACGCCTCATGCAGGCGGTCACCCCGGTAGACGGCGAGCCATTTATTGCCATAATCCGGATCGGTCGCATAGCCGGCGCGCGTCAGCCCCTCGACAAAATTCTCAGGCGCAAGCTGCTCGCTCTCAGCCCCACCGGTACCCGTCATGCGCTTGACGAGGCCGACGTAATCGGCCACGCCGCTGGCTAGATCCGGATACGCTCGGAATTTCTCGAAGCGCCGTTCAGCCACACCCCCGACGAACTCCAGCGTATGCTGCGCGACCGTGTCGCCATCCCAGTCCGACCCGGCCTTGATCGCAAACAAATTGAACGCCGGTAGCCCGTTGGAATGACTCAAGGTTGCTCGTCCCCAGCCGGATTCCAGAGCGGCCTGGGCGACAAGCAGCTTTGGATCTACGCCCAGCGCGTCTGCCGCACTGCGTGCGTGCGGCAATAACTGCTCGACGAAGCCGCGCGCGTCCGGTGGACCATCGAACCGCGTCCGCCTCGCCATCGTCATTCCCTCGGCGGGCTCGGGACCGGCACCGAGCATTTTCGCGAGCCCGAGTCCGCCCTGGCGCGCGAGTGCAAGCGAAACTTGCTGATCCATGATCTCGAGATAGTGCTGCGTGTTCGGGCCATCGAACAAGCCCTCGCCGGATCCCGCATCGCGCGCGGACTTGAGCATGAGATTCATGACCAGCGCCTCGAATTGCACGGCGACTTCGCGCAGCGCATCGGGATCGTTACGTTGCACCCGATCGCGCAGCGTGTTCATGCTTGCCAGGGCATTGAGCTCCGACGGCGAAGCGGTGACCATCGTCATCAGATCACGATGAGCTGCGCGCTCAGCGCCCCAGCTTCCTTCAATGCCTCGAGAATTGCGACGAGATCACCGGGTGCCGCACCGACCTGGTTCACGGCTTCGACGATCTCGTTGAGCGTCACACCGGGACCGAAGAGGAACATACTGCTTTCTTCCTGCTCGACATCGATCTCCGAACGCTCGACGATGGCGGTCTGGCCTTCGGAAAACGGGCCGGGCTGACTGACGAGATCGAACTCGGAGATATTTACCAGAAGGGAGCCGTGCGCCACTGCAGCCGGACGCACCCTGACCTGGCTGCCGATGACTACCGTGCCGGTCCGTGAGTTCACGATCACGCGCGCGGGCGCCTCGGCAGGCTCGACCTCGAGATTCTCAATATGCGAGAGGTAGCCAACCCGCTGGTTGAAGTCAGCCGGTGCACGCAGGTGCACGGAGATCGCATCGATAGGCTGCGCGACGCCGGGCCCGAGGGAATTGTTGATCGACTCGGCCAGACGATGAGAGGTCGTGAAGTCCGGCGTGTACAAGTTGAGTATTAGCCCGTCACTCGAGCCGAGCGACGTTGGCACGGTGCGCTCGACCGTCGCGCCGCCCGGTATGCGGCCCGTGGTAGGAATATTCACGGTGACGCTAGAGCCGTCATCTCCGGCAATACCGAAACCACCGACCGCGAGGTTACCTTGCGCCATCGCGTAGACGTTGCCGTCTGCCCCGCGTAGCGGCGTCATGAGCAAGGTGCCGCCACGCAAGCTTTGCGCGTTGCCGTTCGAGGATACCGTCACATCAATCGTCTGTCCGGGCTTTGCGAACGGCGGCAGCTCGGTCTGCACCATGACAGCTGCGACGTTACGCAACTGCGGATTGACATTGGCCGGCACGAGCACGCCGAGCTGGGCGAGCATGTTCTTCAGAGCCTGAATCGTGAACGGGGTCTGGCTCGTCTGATCTCCCGTGCCGGCGAGCCCGACGACAAGACCGAAGCCTACGAGCTGATTACTGCGCACACCGGCCACCGTTGCGATGTCCTTGACACGCTCGGCTTGCGCTGCGGCATTCAACACCAGCCCGGCGAAGAGAACTAGGAACTTGGCGGTTCGCATCATTATTGCTCGCCTAGAAAGGGAACCATGGAGAGTTAAAGAAGCGCGTCAGCCAGCCGGGCTCGTTACTGTCTGCTAGCGTACCGACGCCGCGATACTCGATACGCGCATTGGCGACCTGTGTCGAATCGATGCTGTTGTCGGGCCGAATGTCGACCGGACGAACGATTCCAGTCACCCGGATCAGCTCCTCGCCGCGGTTGATTGCAATCCATTTCTCACCGCTGACGAGCAAGTTGCCGTTTGCCAATCGCTCAGAGACGCTAACTGTGATACTGCCGTCCAGCCGGTTGCTCTGGCTCGAATCGGACTCGCCCGAGAATGAACGGTCGGCCTCGATCTCGTTGTTGAGTATCTGCGTCCCGCCGCTCGTGACCGGCCGTCCGGCGATAGTCGGCGTACCCGTATCCAGGGACGAACCCTTCGTCGAGTTAGTGCTCGACTCGGTATCGGCGTTCATACGCTCGACAAGGTTGATCGTCAGAATGTCGCCGACGTTACGCGCCCGCAGATCGGCAAACAGGTTGAAGCCGCTGGCGTAGATCGCGCCCGGCATCGGCGTGGCGGCCGGCCTCGGTATCGGCGGGGACTCACTCGTTCTCGCCACTTCCCGCGACAGACGCCCGCAACCCGACAGCACGGCCGCGGCAATCAGAAAACTCGCTAGTCTGAGCAACATTTCCGCCGACCTCTAGAGGTTGTTCGTCACGTAACGGAGCATCTCGTCCGTTCGCTCGATCGCCTTGGAGTTCATCTCATAAGCTCGCTGCGTCTCGATCATGTTGACGAGCTCCTCCACAACGTTGACGTTCGAGGTCTCGAGCGCACCCTGGACGAGCGTGCCGAGGCCGTTGAGCCCCGGCGTGCCGGGTTGCGGCGGCCCGCTCGCTACGGTCTCGAGGAACAGATTCTGGCCCCGAGCCTGTAGCCCGGCAGGATTGAGGAAATCGGTGACCTGGAACGTGCCGATCTGTAGCGGGTCCGGCGAGCCCGGCAGTAGCACCGAGACCGTGCCGTCGACACCGATCGTGACACTCTGCGCCCCAGGCGGCACTGTGATCGCGGGCTGCAGCGTGTAGCCGCTCGAGGTCACGATTTGTCCATCGGGGTCGAGCTGAAACGTGCCGTCGCGCGTATAAGACAGCGTCCCATCGGGCAGCAATATCTCGAAGAAACCCCGGCCCTGAACGGCCAGATCGAGCGGGTTATTCGAGTTGATCAGGTTGCCCTGATTGAACTGCCGGTCGGTCGCCACGACGCGAACGCCGGTGCCGAGGTTGAGCCCGGTCGGCGACTCACTCTGCTCCGAGGTCAGGCCACCAGCCTGAACGACGTTCTGGTAGAGCAAGTCCTCGAAGATCGCTCGCGATTTCTTGTATCCGGTCGTGTTGACGTTGGCGAGATTCTGCGAGACGACGGCCATGCGCGTCTGTTGCGCCTCGAGACCGCTCTTTGCAACCCACAATGAATCCATTCTGATTTCTCCTGAAAACGGTTAGCTACTGCGCAGCAGCTCGGCAGCCTTGGATGCATTCTCATCCGCGAGCCGCATCATGCGGACCTCGATCTCGAAGCGGCGCGATAGCTCGATCATCTCGATCATCGACTGACCCAGGTTGACGTTGCTGGCCTCGAGAAAACCTGAAATGAGCTTTACAGTCGCGTCCGCCTCTGCCGCCGCGCCATCGGGGATCTGCACGAGCCCATCGGGACGCTTGAGCAGCTGGGAACGTTCGGGATTGACGAGCTTGATGCGCCCGGCCCCCGCCATCGTCTGCGGACCTTGGCCTTGCGGCACGACGGATATCGTGCCGTCACCACCGACCATGATTTCGGTGAACGGCGGAATCGCGATCGGCCCGTTATCGCCGAGAACGAGCTCACCAGTGCGGGTGCGTAACAGACCGAGCGCATCGACGTTCAATGCACCCGAGCGCGTGTAGGCCTCGGTCCCGTCCGCAGCCTGCACGGCGATCCAGCCTGCGCTATCGACCACCACATCGAGCGGTCGGCCCGTCTCGACGAGTGTCCCGGTCGAATGATCGAAGCCCATGCCCGAAGCAATCGAGTCGACCCGCGAAGGCATGCCGGGTCCCGGAACGGGACTCTCCGTGAACCGCGCCAAATCGGCCCTGAACCCATACGTATTCGAGTTGGCCAGATTGTTCGAGACAAGACCCTGCGCCAGCATCGCCTGCTTGGCGCCGGTCATCGCAACGTAGACGAGTCGATCCATGGCTGGGCTGCGCTCCGAGTCAGCCGTTAGCGGATATTGATGATGGTCTGCGTGACCTGATCGGCCGTGGAGATCATCTGCGCGTTGGCCTGGAAACCTCGCTGCGCTGTGATCATCTGCACGAGCTGCCCGGTCAGATCGACGTTCGAGGCTTCGAGCGCGCCGGATTGAATGAACCCGAAGCTCGCCGTGCCGGCTGCGCCGCGGATCGCATCGCCCGACGTGAAGGTCTCGCCCCACGACGTGTCGCCGAGCTGCCTCAAACCTTGCGAGTTCGTGAAGTTTGAAAGCGCAACCTGCCCGAGCGGCTCGGAGCGGCCATTCGTGAAGCGCGCGAAGATGATCCCCTCGGGATCCACGTCGATGTTCGACAGACGTCCTGCCGCAAAACCGTCCTGACTCAGCAGATTGACGCCGAATTCCGAGCCGAACTGCGTGGACTGCGTGAAATCGGCCGTCATCGTAATATCGGCCGAGCCGTTGCCAGGTGTATACGCCGGCAGCGGAATCGTACCGGTTGCGGGAACGGTCAACTGACCGAGGTTGTCGTAGACGAGCGGATTGGCACCGCCAACGGCGTTGCCGTCGATGTAAAAATACGCATCCCAGGTATTCGGCACGGCATCGCGCACGAAGTAGACCGTTGCCGTATGCGTCGCGCCGAGCGAGTCGTAGACCGTCACCGCCGTAGAGTGGTTGAAGCTCGAAGCGTTGGCCGGATCGAAAACACCGATGGCCGGGGGCAGAGCGGCCGCCGGCAAATTGACGCCGAACGAAGACTGCGTCGTCGCCTGCGGCGGGCTGTCCGTCGTGGAGAGCTGCAGATCGGACAACGTGCCCGTATTGAAGCTGCCGTTGCTGGCGGCCGGGAAGATCTGCAAGCGTTGATTCTGACTATTGGTAACGAAACCGTCCCGGTCCACGCCGAAAGCTCCGACACGGCTGTACGTGATCGAGCCGGCGTCGCTCATCGTGAAGAACCCCTCTCCGCTGATCGCCAGATCCAAGCCGCGGTCCGTGAAATCGATACCGCCTTGCGAGAAGGTCTGACTGACGTTAGCCAGGCGTGTACCGTTACCGATCTCCTGCGCGCCTACGGCAAACACGTCCGCGAACTCCGCACGTGAAGTCTTGAAACCGATCGTGCTGGCATTGGCAATATTATTCGCCGTGACGTTCAAGTCAGCCGAAGCTGCGTTCAATCCGCTCAAAGCAACTCGAAATGGCATAGTGTTCTCCTATTCGAATCTGGTGTTGACTGAGTTACCCGATCTCACGGATCGAGTCGAAAGGCACCTCGCGATCACTGTCGAGATGCACTGAGAGTCCGCGCGGCCCCACGCTCACGCTGTTGACGAGGGAGTTAACGAGCACGGGCGCGCTCTGCATCCCCGTGCTGTCGAAGTACTGTGCGGTGATCGTGTAAACGCCCGGCGTGGCCGGAACACCGAAGTCCGTCTCGCCACCCCAGCGGAACCGATTCAGGCCCTCCGGCTGCGCACCGAGGTCGATCTCACGCACGATCTGACCGCTCGAATCCTGCACGCGGATCCGCAGCGCGGTCGTCGACGCATTGAGCTCT
>JAOTTJ010000185.1 GCA_029864465.1 Gammaproteobacteria bacterium
GTGCGGGAACCCAGTGTTTGCGGAGACGCGACTGCGGGGCAATATCTTGGAATAACAAATACAGTATGCCCCCCGCTGAAAATAGCATCAGGCCACCAACAAGCCCGGGGTGGTTCGCGCCGTAGATCCAACCTACAGAACCGAAGAGCGGCCCTAGCGGGATCAACATCAGCATCATTAGCAATGTTCGCTTTGACGTGATGTTGCCCTTCGCAACCTGTTCACGGTATGTATTAAACCCTTCCGGTAGATTCTGCAGCCCAATGAGGACTGCTAGCAAAGGCGCCGTTGGTGACTGAAGAGAGAATATGGCGCCTAGAGCTAGTGACTCAGGCAGATAGTCCAGAAGCATCGCGCTTAGTTGCGGGGCTTCCTGCCCACGTTTTCCGAAGAACCAATCAAGCGCAAAGAAGACCACACCTCCCGTCGCGAAGATGATTGTCGCGAGTGCCGGTGAAGATACGTAGCTTTCGCCCTCGGGCACCAATACTAGTGCAACCGCCGCTGCGAGAACGCCGCCACCGAACGCAATAACGCCATGCCGAATCTCTGTTTCCAGCCATCGCGGGTGAATGTTCTCGATGCACGACAACAGCCCGCCAAACAACATACATGCGCCCGAACAAGAGGTGTAAACGAGCATTAGGGAGAAAGCGCTCAATTAGCCCCCGCTTGAGCTGTTTCGAAATCCACCATAGTTCGCTCAACGGACGAGATTCTCCACTAGCGCGTCCTCAGATCGAGCGTCGGCTACGGGTCGTTTTGTATCGGTCATTCGGAGCTTATCATGCTCAGACTGAATGACCGGAATCGGCTGCGGTTTCAACCGGTCGACGCAACACATTGTTGTGGTCGTTCAGGTGATATAGTCCTGAAGATGAGTTGAACAAGAGAAGCGGATTAAAGTGCTTCCAAGATACTTCGGGGGATTGCGATGAAAAGTCTACTCGAACCCATTGCGGCTATCGGCCTTCTCGTCATCGGGGTGTCCCTTGCGGCTCAGGATGCGCCGGGTAGCGGTGACCTGCAAAGCGCGTCGTCAGCAGAAACGAGAACAATAGCGGCGCTACCGCTCGAGCTTCTAACGGATCACCCTGAGGGGGCGGCGGTGGCAGCAGCGGCCCACGAAAGGGTATTGAGCGCGCTCGCGTCGATCGAAGGAGTGCGTGTGCTCGGCCCTGACACAACACTGCCCTTCGCAGATTCCGAGCTGACACGCGATGGCATCGCTGACGTTCTCGAGGAGCTCGGCGCAGCCGCGATCCTCAGAGCCAGTGTCAGGGCACAGTACCCGATGTTCAACCTTCAGCTGACCCTTCATCGATCAGATGGTTCTGACGGCTTCGGCGCCCCGATTGGATACTCGAATCCCGACGAACAAGTAACGATTTATGCCAGTGATGGCGAACCCATGCCGGTGGATCCCGATGCATGGCTGGAGACGGCAATCTCCGAGCTTGTCGACCGCGCGCGCGAAATCTTCTTCCCCGAATCCATTGAACCGCCCGAGCAGGTCGCAGCGATCCCTCGAGAGATCTTTCTGGATACCAGCTTGAGTCTGCGTGAGCGTATGGATGCGCTCAGAGAGCTCACACCTGCGAGGACGGGGATGGACGGACGCTATGCCGCCGACGGCCCGGAGTCGTTAGCGGGCGATATCGTAGCTGCAGCTGTGGACCTTGCGATGACCACCGACAATGCCTTCGTCCGCGCAGCGCTATGGCGCCAGTTGGCCGGCGTCGGCGATCCAGGCTTGGTAGCCCCGCTCCTCCAGGTTCTCGCCTCGGATCCGGATGAGGACGTCCGACTCGCGGCCGCTATGACCCTAAAGCGAGATTTTCTGGACGATCCAGGAGTCCGCGATGCGCTCGACTACGCGATGACGAGTGATCCGTCCGAAAAGGTGCGCACGGAGATCGACTTCTCGATGCAGGATGCCGACGGGCAATCAGAAGCGTTGAGAGCAACTGTCCTGAATAAATCCCTTACGAATTTGGAGCGGACACGCGCCTTCTCCAGGCTTCTGGGTGACCCGGATGCGACTAATGACGTCGACCCTGAACTTACGGCCGCGATGATCGAGGTGGCGCGGTACACCAGGACTCCTCACGAGCGAACGTATGCGCTGTCTGCGCTTAGCAGGGTCGATGATCCTACTGTCGTGGAGCTGTTCCTCGTGGCCTTGGCGCGCGACTCCGACGAGGGCGTGCGCGAGACGGCTGTGCGCGGTCTACGACTACATGTCGATGATCCCGTCGTTCGGGAAGCGCTCGAGCACGCGATGGTCAACGACACTTCACCGCTCATTCGAACAGTCGTCGAGGGCACGCTTCGTGACGAACGAGAGCGGAGTCCCGCGGCCTCAGCTGAAACAATCATGTCTCCCGTTGCTACTGAGCGAGAGAAGGTTATGGCCTGGGGAATGCTACGCGGTAATGCCGCTGACTATTGGACAGACTCGATTGTCGCGGAGATGGTACGTATCGGATTAACCTCCTCTGATCCCCAAGTGCGTGCGGACGTTTGGCGAACTGCCCACGCGGCTCACACGCATCCGCTGTTGCTGCAACCGCTCCTCCAGACTCTGTCGAGTGATCCGGATGAGAACGTTCGGGCAGAGGCGGCGGAGACGCTCGATTTGTATCTCGATGAGCCAGGGGTCCGTGCGGCGTTGGAGTCAGCGGCGGCGTCCGATCCCGACGCCGACGTCCGACAGCAGGCTCAGACATCGCTAGCCGGTTCGCAAAGTGGCTTCTGAGGACCTTCAGTGTCCGGTTTTGGCCGGTTTCCGACCCTCGCAGCGCAACGTCCAACGTCGGAACTGCCCACATTCGGGACGGTCATCTAATATATTCTGAGCGTCGGGAAACGACCCGAAACGGCCGCCCGCAAATCGAATGAAAAGATGGTTGCGGTCAATCGCTGTTAGGCAGGAAAAGCGTTGAGATGATACTCGGGCTGAATAAAAGCGAATTCATTGGAGCATTCTATCGTGATGGCTCTCTACGGGATATTTACGTACTGGATGTTGCTGCGAAGGATTGGTCGATTTTCATATCGTGGTGTAGATTGAACTATCCGCTCGATTTTTTTGTAGACGGTAATTCAGCTGAATTGCCGAGCGAAATTGAGATGATTTGGGATTTGCGAGATAAACAAACCGTGCGCCTCGGGCTATCCGTAGGCGGGCTGCTCCTGAATTGCCATTTCTTTTCCAAGCATGAGATTGAATTGGACCTTTCTCCCAATGACGTAGAGTTCGGCGAAGACGATCTTAAGGTCTTGCAGTTCATGAAGAACTTGGGCGACAGTTTGGGGAAGCGTGTTTGTTTGACGCCGGAGAATCCGACAGATGCGTGGAGCGAGGCGCACCTACGATACCAACCGACTAGCAGTATGATCGACGTTCATCGTCTTGGGCCTATCTTGTGAGTGGCCGTACTTGGCCGCTCCCCGACGGCCGCGCTTTCCTGTCCTGGCAGGCTGCTTAACTTCGCGTTGCCGTCAGTCAATGAAATCGCGATAAACTGTCGGCCACTGACCCAAGCGGACTGACGAGACTGCAGGAAGAACCGCGCCAGAAATGTGTTTTTCAGCTGCAATCAAGAAACTAGAATTTCATCTGGCAGAGCTTGCATCGTCCAAGTTTCAGCTGAAGTTCTGCGTGGAGGGAACAGCAGAAGAGTATGTTTTGATTGACGGTTTGATCGAGGATTTCGACTCGGATCTGGTCTTCTTTCGCTGGTCGCCTCGTCCCGGGCGTTGGGCGTCGCTTGAGCAACATATCGGTGGAAAAGCGCTTTCTCATATTTTGGCCATAGAGAGCGCTTACAAATCAACTCCAGACTTTCTAGATAAATACTCGTTTGAGACGCTACGCGAGCTCGTGGATAAAGATCCGATCTGGGCCACGATCCGCGAGGAGGCGAGTTTTGCATTGGACGCGATGGGATTCGACATTGACAAATGGGAACGAGAAAACGTGCCGGGCATGTAGCCATGGACTAATCCTATGCTTTTCATTCACCCAATGTGGGACAACGAAAGCCAGAGAATCGGCATGAGAAAGTGTTGGAAGACGGCGTATCTGGTCCATGCATATGGCGAACTGGTTGGTTTCCTTGGTCTGCTCACTTTGCTGATCACGGTCGGTTACATGGTTTATTCCGCCATTTTTGTGGGATTCCGCCATTCAATGTGGTGGCTGCTCTGTGTGCCATTCGGCATAGGCATAATCAGTGAAGTCATGGTGCAGACCTCATGGGTCATGGTGGAGAGGCGGGGCTTCGAATATGACTATCGTAATCGCGTTTCGTCCTGGGTCGAAGGTGGTCAGACAGTCTCCTACAGGTACGCCCAAGAGAGTGATAGAACAGACGCCTCTTGAAAGAATCGAGCTTGCGGAATTTGACCGCTGAAGCCCTGTCAGCGAAGTGTTATCACACAGCCTCGGCCGTTGACGTTGTCACTGGCGGCTATTTGCCGACCGCATTTGGGCCAGGATTTTGCCAGGAATAGAGCACTGAAATAGACTCTCAGGTATCGACTCCGAGGGGGGATTTGCGATGCCGCGCCGAGTATCGCGCCGCACCATACTTAAACGCACAGCCGCGATCGGCGCTGTTGCGACTGTTCCCGCGCGCGTATTCGCGCAAGCGAGCTCTGCGCGTGAACCTTATACCCACTTCACAGCGGACGAAGCGCGAACGCTCGAGGCGATTGTCGCGCGCCTAATCCCGAGCGATGAGCATGGACCCGGTGCCTTGGAGGCCGCCGCGGCCCGTTTCATCGATTCGAGTTTAGGCGATGCTCTCGCCGCAAGTCGGGAGATCTACCGTGCGGGACTCGCAGGTATCGACAACTATGCGCGCCGAGCGCACGGACTACGGTTTGCGGATCTGGACGAATCTGCCCAAGACTCGGTACTCGAAGCGTTCGATCGCGGTGTGGCCGACGAGAATGCTGACGCAACAGCCTACCCACCGGATGCCCGCGAATTCTTTGAACTCGTGTTGCAGCACACGATTCAGGGAACTTTCTGCGATCCGTACTACGGCGGTAACCGCGACTTCATCGGCTGGGAGATGCTCGGCTATCCGGGGCTCAGGCTTGCCGTCTCGGCCGATGATCAGGCGATGAATGCGCAGCCTAGCCCGACAAACATCTCGGCCTACGACTTGCCGATGTTCGACGCCGATGAGGACGACGCACCATGACCGTGACGCGTGCGAAGACTGATGTCGTCGTCGTCGGGCTCGGGGGCGCTGGTGGAGTCGCCGTGCAGCCCCTGACGGACAGCGGGCTGGAGGTCGTCGGGCTCGAGGCCGGTACCTGGCTCGGCCCGCGCGACTTCGCTCCCGACGAGCTGCGCAATAACTACCGCGGCTGGCCGCAGGCGGCCCAGAAAGCGAATCGAGAGATTCCTGTGCATCGGCCGAATGCGAGTGCACCGGATTCACCGCGCGGCAGTGTCCACCCGATGATGAACGGCGTGGGTGGCACGACGTTGCACTACTGGGCGCAGAGTTGGCGCCTCAATCCATGGAATTTCAGCATCGTGTCGGAGACGACGCGTCGCTATGGGGCTTCACGACTCCCGCGCGGCTCGACCATCGAAGACTGGCCTTTTGGCTATGACGAACTCGAGCCTTTTTACGACATCGTTGAACGCGCGGTTGGTGTGTCTGGGCAGGCCGGGAACGTTAACGGCGTGATCGACGAGCGCGGCAATATTTTCGAAGGACCGCGAGCCCGACCCTATCCGATGCCGCCCTTGCGTGGCTCCGAATTCACTGAGTTGATGGGCAATGCGGCAGGTCGGCTCGGTTGGCATCCGTTCCCGGGCCCGGCAGCGGTCAACTCCGAGCAGTACGATAATCGCAGCCCATGCCTCTACCATGGGTTCTGCAACCGCGGCGGCTGTCACGTATCGGCGAAGAACTCGACCGCGGTTTCGACAATCCCTGCAGCACAGGCGACTGGTAACCTCGAGATCGTGACAGAGGCGCATGTAACCCGCGTGCTCGTTGACGCGGAAGGTCGCGCATCCGGAGTTGAGTATCTGCGTAATGGTCAGACTTACGTGCAGCCCGCTGACGTCGTACTGCTGGGTTGCTATGTCTACGAAAACGTCCGGCTGATGCTCATGTCGACTTCCGCGGCTTACACTGATGGCATTGCTAACAACAACGGGCAGGTGGGTAGACATTACCTCAGCCACAACCAGCGCGCAGGCGTGCTGGCGTTATTTCCGCACGAGCTCAATCGCTGGTACGGTTTGCCCGCACAGGGCGTCGCGATCGACGAGTGGGCTGACGACAACTTCGACCATAGTGATCTTGACTTTATCGGTGGCGGC
>JAOTTJ010000014.1 GCA_029864465.1 Gammaproteobacteria bacterium
TAGTCGAGGCCAACAATATCGGCCTCACTCTCATCGCGACGGCTGAAAGGCAGGCTCATCAAGACCCTCGTAAACTCGCTGGAGTAGCCGTAAAGGCCCGTTGCCGCGCCGCCGACCCTCGCCAGCAAGTCCGTGCCCACTTGCCGCCTTGCCTGGCTCATCACGTGATCCTGGGTGACGTGTGCGATCTCGTGCCCGATGACCGCTGCGAGGCCGTCCGGCGTTTCGGCCGCCTTGAAAATACCGGTAAAAACGCCGATTTTTCCGCCCGGCATGGCGAATGCGTTGAGCGACTCGTCGTCGAAGACGACAACCTCCCAGTTCATGCTCGAGTAAGGTTCTTCGAGCGTCGCGATGAGTGCGTTGGCGACACATTCGACAAAGGTTTGGATGGCCGGATTTGCCGGTCGGGGCAACGAGCGCTTCATCTGCATCCACTCGACACGCACAGCGCGCTCGATTTCGCGCTCCGACGTCGAGAACTGGCCATGGACGCCTGAGCTACCGAGTGCGGTGATCGCAAACGCCACAAGGCTAAGGAAAGCTTTGGAGAATCTACTCTGAGGGCTCATGTCCGTGTCGCTCCGAAAGGCACCAATCCCAGTCAAACTAGTTAGATGGCTCCCACGCCAATAGGTTCGCAGTGAATAGCCGCACGGGCTACGATATCACAACACGTCGGAATGGAATGCGGCGTCGTTGCCAGCTAAACGGACGGGACATGCATGGCACTAAAACTACGTGAAATTAAGGAGTTATAGTGAACAGCTCTAGGGTATATCGGTGTCTCGACGCCCTATCGAGCCCACTGTAGGCAATAGCGCATAATGTATATTATGTTAAATTATGGTTTGACCTGTGCCTGCCGGCGTCCCCCTCGGGCGCTAGAAGTGCGTTCGGGCAGGTCCGTATCGCTGTCTCCCCCTCGGACTTTCCGGGGACTTTGAGCCTCGATGTCATTCCTCATTGCCTTCAGCGACGTCTGCCTGGCGTTCGGTGATCAGAAGATCCTCACGAACGCGAATCTGCAGATTGTCGATCGTGAACGGGTTTGTCTGATCGGGCGCAACGGCGCCGGTAAATCCTCGACGTTGAAACTTGTCACGGGCGAGCTCGAACCGGACGAAGGCAGGATCGAGCGCCCCAGCCACGTACGCATATCCAAGCTTCACCAGGGCCTGGACGACGGTTCCGATCGGTTGGTCCGCGACGTGGTCGGTGACGGCATGGCTGCACAAGGCGAGCGCATTGCGCGTTTCGAGGCGCTTTCAGCGCAGGAAAAATCCAACAAGCTTCACCTCGATGAGCTCGAAGCCTTGGAACGCAGCATCGAAGCAGGAGGCGGCTGGTCAGTCGACCAGCAAGTCGATTCGATAATTAGTCAGCTCGATCTGCCGGCGGATGCCCGGATGGATACCCTGTCGGGCGGTTGGCGGCGGCGAGTCGCGCTAGCCCAGGCGCTGGTCTCGCAGCCCGAGCTGCTGCTGCTCGATGAGCCCACGAATCACCTCGATATCAGCACGATCGAATGGCTCGAACGGGAGGTGCAGCGTTACGCCGGCGCCCTGCTCTTCGTGACGCACGACCGCGAGTTCGTCGACCGCGTCGCGACGCGAATAGTCGAAATCGATCGCGGAGCGATGCGCAGCTGGCCCGGCGGGTATCGCGATTTTCTGCGCCAGAAGCAGAAAGCAAATCAAGATGAGGATCGGCAGAACCGCGAGTTCGATAAGAAGCTCGCAGAAGAAGAAATCTGGATCCGCCAGGGCATCAAGGCGCGTGAGAGCCGCAATGAGGGCCGCGTTCGGGCGCTCGTTGCGTTGCGCGAGGAGCGCGCCCAGCGTATCGCGCGCCCGCGTGCGCCCAAGGTGCACGTCAACGAATCCGAGCAACTGTCGGGCCGTAAAGTGATCGAAGTGCGCAACGTCTCCCACAAGTTCGGTGAGCAGCCGCTGCTCGACGGTTTCTCGTTGCGAGTCATGCGCGGTGAACGCATCGGCATTATCGGCAACAACGGGGTCGGCAAGACCACCCTGCTCCGGATTTTGCTCGGTGAGCTCGAACCTAATGCAGGCTCTGTAAAACTCGGCACGAATCTCGAGATTGGGTATTTCGATCAACTTCGTCGCGAGCTCGACACGAGCAGGACGGTTGCCGAGATCGTTGGTGAGGGCCGCGAGTACATCAACGTCAATGGCAGTCAGAAACACGTCGTCGGCTATCTGACCGATTTTCTATTCTCCGCAAAGCGTGCGATGACGCGCGTATCAGCGCTATCGGGCGGCGAGCGCAACCGCGTGATTCTAGCGAAGCTTTTTACGCTTCCGTCGAATTTGCTCGTGCTGGATGAGCCGACCAATGACCTCGATGTCGAAACGCTCGAAGCGCTCGAGGCACGTTTGATCGCGTACGAAGGCACGCTGCTCGTCGTGAGTCACGATCGCCATTTTCTCGACCGTGTTGTCACGAGCACGCTCGTGTTCGAGGGTGACGGTACGGTCGAGCGCTACGTAGGCGGCTATAGTGACTGGGCACGCCTGCAGCATACGCTGGCGACAACTGATGGGCCTGACAAGGCTTCTCGAAAATCCTCCAAGGCAGCAGAGCGTGCTGACGGTGCCAAGCCGACGAGCCGTAAGCTATCGTATAAGCTGCAGCGCGAGCTCGAAGCACTACCCGACACTATCGATGCCCTCGAGAACGAGATAGCGGCGCTCGAGAAGGCGGTCAACGACCCGAGTTTCTACGAGCGTCCCCGCGAGGAGATCAGTAAGCGCTTCGCCGAGTTGGACTCGCTACGCACAAAGCTCGAGGCCAAGGTCACGCGGTGGGAAGAGCTCGAGTCGGCGCGGCCAAACGCCTCCGACGCCTCGTAGGGCGCGGACTTGTGCTCCGCCGCTCTGCAAGGGACAATCCCAAGCCAATCGCGTAACAAGAATTAACGAGTCCGAGTGTGGCCGATCACATCGGGCGGGGGCACTCCTCAGAACTGAATTTCCTAACCGCAGGGAAGGTTTAACCATGTGGGAACAAGTCTATTTACCCGTTGCAGACAACCTCGCGTTGTCGGCGTTGGTCGCAGCGATTCCGATTTTGGTGCTACTGCTGATGATCGGCGTTTTGCGTAAGCCACCCTGGGTCGCAGCGCTAGCCGGGCTCGGTACGTCGGTGATCGTTGCAACGGCCGTCTACGGGATGCCGGCATCTCTCGCCGCTAGCGCCGTCACCTACGGCGCTGCGTTCGGGCTCTTTCCGATTTGTTGGATCGTGTTCTGGGCGATCGTGCTCTACCGACTGACGCTCGAATCAGGCAAGTTCGAAGTCATCAAGGACTCCATCGGTGGATTGACGTCCGATAAGCGCATGCAGGCGATGCTGATTGCATTCGCGCTCGGCGCCTTTATCGAGGGTGCAGCCGGCTTCGGTACGCCCGTAGCGGTTGCCGCAACGATGCTCGTCGGGCTCGGATTTAATCCGTTCTATGCAGCCGGCATCTGCCTGCTGGCCAATACGGCACCGGTCGCATTCGGTTCCATTGGTATCCCTGTCGTCGCGCTGGCGGGCTTGACGGGATTCGATGAGATGACATTGAGTGGCTGGGTCGGTGCCATCTGCGCACCTGTATCGCTATTCATTCCAGCTTATCTCATGCTCGTCATGGGTGGATGGAACGCGCTGCGCGGCGTACTGCCCGCGGCCGCAATCTGCGGTATCGCGTTTGCAGCCACGCAGTTCACCGTATCCCGGTTCATCGGCCCTCAGCTTGTGGATATCGCTTCCGGTCTCGTCGCCATCGTTGCGACTGTTGCGCTATTACTGGTCTGGAAGCCTAAAGACGAGTTTCACCTCGCGGGCGAGCACTCAGCGACAATGGAGCTTAAGAGCCACGGCTTCGGCACAACGCTGCACGCGTGGACACCGTACTTGTTCCTCGTCATCCTCGTTCTGCTTTGGGGCACGACCTGGGTCAAGGCCAACGTGCTCGAGACGATGACGACGCTGATTCAGTGGCCCGGGTTGCACAACCAAGTCGTGCGGGTGGCCCCGGTCATGACGGACCCCACGCCGTATGGCGCCGTTTTCAACGGTAACTGGGCATCGGCTGCAGGTACGGCCTGCATGCTCGCGACGATCGGTGCGGCATTCAGTCTGCGCGTATCACCGGGGGCCTACGTTCAGTTGCTGGGCTCGGTATTCAAGCAGCTCTTTCTAGCGATCGTGACCGTGACGTCCGTGCTGGGATTTGCATTCCTCATGAACTACTCGGGGATGGCGGCAACGCTTGGCCTGGCGTTCGCCTCGACAGGGGTGCTTTTCCCGTACTTCAGTGCGCTGCTCGGCTGGCTTGGCGTATTCATGACCGGCAGCGATGTCTCGTCAAATGCGCTGTTTGCGAATCTACAGGTCGTTACGGCGAATCAACTGGGGCTCGACCCGGCATTGATGGCCTCCTCCAATTCTGCGGGCGGCGTGATGGGCAAGATGATCAGCCTGCAGAGTATCGCCGTGGCCGGTGCCGCGACGCTCATGAACTCGCAGGAGCAGGCGAAGCTATTCCGTTTCACGCTGGGTCACAGCATTTTCCTGGCCTCGGTGCTCGGCATGGTCGTGATGTGCTACGCGTATTTGTTGTAACTCGACGAGCCGCGGGCTTCCCCGCCCGCGGCTCCTCAACGGCCTCCGAGTGCCGTGATCGAACGGACATAATCGCCGCTGGCGTGACTTTCCCCCGGCGCGCTGCGCCTGTACCATAAAGAGGTTGTGCTCGTCCCGTGCCTTGGGACGAGGCTCCGGGCGGCCGAGCGGTGAGCGGTTGTGGCTCATGAGCGGCGGCGCCAGTATCGAAGGTATGGATTTCGTACCCCTCCGGGGGCGCATGGCGCTGCCCGAGGGTTTATAATTGCGATTCTTGTTTAACATTTAGTGAGTTGAATTTTCGAGGGTTTCCCAAAATGAGCGAACATCCGTGGAAGAGCGATAATTGGTTCAGCAGCGCATGGAATTTCAATCCAGAGGTCACCAAGGACCTGCACTTTGCTGACGAGATCAAGATTCATGACGTGACGTTGCGCGACGGCGAGCAGCAAACCGGCATTGCTTTCACGTATGACGACAAAATGAGAATTGCCGAGGGTCTGGCCGAGGCCGGAATTCATCGGATCGAGGCCGGCTTGCCAGCCGTCTCTCCCGACGATTTCAAGGCAATCAATGACATCAACAAGCGTAACCTCGGTCCCGAGATCTACTCGTTCTGCCGGTGTATGAAGCAGGACATCGACGCGTCCGTCGACTGTGGCGTCAAGGGCTTGATCATGGAAGTCCCGGCCAGCACGCATTTGATCGAGCACGCTTACAAGTGGCCTCTACAGAAAGCCATTGACTTGTCGATCGAGGCGACCTCGTACGCACACGAAAAAGGCCTCGAGGTTGTGTTCTTCCCGATCGACTTTTCGCGCTCGGAGATCGGCTGGGTGCTGGATCTCATCGATCAGGTTGCAACCGACGGCCATATGGATGCGCTCGCGCTTGTCGATACGTTCGGCGTCGTTTCCCCGCACGCGATGAAATACTTCGTCCGCTCGGTCAAGGATCGCTTCCCTGGCACGCGGCTCGAGACGCACTTCCATCAGGACTTCGGCTGTGGTGTCGCAAACACGCTGCTCGCGCTGGCTGAAGGCGCCGAGGTCGTGCATTCGACCGTGCTCGGTCTCGGTGAGCGCGCTGGTAATGCGCCGACCGAAGATACCGTCATGGCCCTGCTGACGATGTACGGCATCGATATCGGCATTAATTACGACAAGCTCTACCCGCTCGCCAAGATGGTTCAGGAAATCTCCGGCGTCGAGGTGGCGAGTAACCGCGCCGTTGTCGGCGACCAGCTGTTTCAGGTCGAGTCGGGCATCATCGCCAACTGGTTCAAGAACTGCGGCATCGAGCATCAGACTGAGCTGTTCCCATTTCGCCCAGAGTTTGTGGGTCAGCCGACCGCCGACGTCGTTATGGGCAAAGGCAGCGGCATCGATTCGGTGCGCATCTGGCTCGATAAGATCGACGTCAAGGCCAGCGATGAGGAGGCAGTCGAGATCCTCAAACAGGTCAAGGCACAGGGCAATGAGACCAAGAAGCTGCTGACGCTCGACGAGTTCAGAACCATCGTCGACCGAACCGTGTCGCAAAAGGTCGCCTAAGCCAAGGGAACGGAAGGACCAATGAGACCATTCGACTATGTCGCCCCGGCTTCCGCGCAGGAAGCCGTGGCGCTACTCGCCGAGCATGGCGACCACGCTAAGGTGCTGGCTGGCGGTACCGATCTCATCGTCGATTTGAAGCATCACGCGGGCAATGTGTCATTGCTCGTCGATGTCACAGAAATTCCAGAGTTTCTGGGGATCGAAGAAACGGACGAAGGCCTTCGCATCGGCAGTGCCGCCAAGTACGGTGAGATCATGGAGCATGCGCTGTGCCGGGAATATACGCCGGAGATCGTTGCGGCCTCACACACCGTCGGCGCGGTGCAGACGCGCAACCTCGGCACGATCGGCGGCAATCTCGTCACGTGCGTGCCGTCGGCCGACAGTGCCCCTTCCCTGCTCGTGCTCGACGCCGACGTCACTGTGGCCGGCACTGATGGCAACCGCCGTATGCCCTTGACGGATTTCTTCGTCGGTCCGCGCAAGACCTCGCTCGCGCCTCACGAGTTGCTCGTCGACATTCGTATCCCAAAGGCGAATCTCGGTAAGCCCTCGCACTTTCTGAAATTCGGCCTGCGTAAAGGTCAGGCGCTCGCGCTCGTCAATGCGGCTGCTGCGCTGTGGCTCGACGACAAAGGTGCCATCACCGAGCCGCGGATCGCGCTCGGCGCCGTTGCGCCTAAGCCAGTTCGTTGCCCGAAGGCCGAGGCCGTCATAGCGGGCAAGCAGCCGTCCGACGAGTTGCTCAAAGAGGCTGCCGAAATGGCGGTCACCGAATGCAAGCCGATCGACGATTTTCGGGCGTCAGCGAACTATCGCCGCCAGCTCGTTCGTACGATGACCTATCGATGTCTCAAGCGATCGGTCGAGATAGCCTCACAACGCTAATGCGGAGACACTGAAAATGTTGGTAAAGCTGAAGGTAAACGGTGAGCTTCGACAGGCGGATGTGCCACCCGAGACGACACTGCTGAAAATGCTGCGTGAGGACCTTGGACTCACGGGAGCCAAACTCGGCTGCGACGTCGGTGACTGCGGCACTTGTACCGTCATTGTCGATGGCGACTCGCTGAATTCCTGCCTCATGCTCGCGGCGAAAGCGAATGGCCGTGAGATTACGACGATCGAGGGGCTCGCGACATCAGCGGACCTACATCCGCTGCAAAAATCCTTCGAGGAGCTCGGTGCGCTGCAATGCGGGTTCTGCGGTCCGGGCATGCTGATGTCGGCGAAGAATCTGCTCGACAAGAACCCCGAGCCGAGCGTCCATGAGATCAAGGATGCGCTGTCGGGCAATCTCTGTCGCTGCACCGGCTACACGAAGATCATCGAAGCCATTCAGGACGCCGGCCGCGAGCTCAGTGGCGCGGCTGCCGGAAACTGAGGCCCCTCGCGCACGAATACCTACGGAGAGATCTGCCATGGTCACAACGGTTAAGGATGTAAAGACGGGCGCCGAGGCGCTGACGACGGACAAAGAACTGACTGCCCCGGCAGTGAAGCCCGTCACGCTGCCGAGCGAAAACCCGGTCGTCTATCCGCTGACGCTACCGGAACCCGCGGCGCGCACGCAGACGCCGGCGGTCGGCCAGCGCGCGAGCCGACCGGATGGCCGCTTACACGGCCTCGGGCAGACGAAGTACATCGACGATCTGACGTTCCCACACATGATCCACGCGAAGATCCTGCGCAGCGCTCACCCGCATGCGCGGATCATCAGTGTCGATACGAGCGAGGCCGAGGCTATGCCTGGCGTGTTTGCGACGCTGACCGGCAAAGAAATCCCGGTCAACTCGTTCGGCCCGACGCTACAAGATCAGCCCGTGCTTGCCGGGGACATCGTGCGTCATCGTGGCGACGGCGTCGCAGCTGTCGCGGCTGTGACCGAGCAGATTGCCGCCGATGCGCTCGAAAAGATCAAAGTGGAATATGAGCCGCTGCCGGCCGTGTTCGACCCGGTGGAAGCGCTCAAGGACGAGATTAAGGTCCACGCACCGAACAGCAACATTTATGCGAGCAAGGTCATCCGTAAAGGTGACGTGGACAAAGCGCTCGCGGAGTCGGATCACGTCTTTCACCGCGAATTCCGCACGCAGTTCGTCGAGCACGTGCCGCTCGAGCCGCACTCGTCCGTCGCGATGTGGGACGGCAACGGCCGCGTCACGATTTACTCGAGCCTCGGACGCATCACGCTCGGCCGGGAGGACCTTTCTCGAACCTTACGGATTCCACAGAATCGCGTCCGTTTAATCGGTACGATCGTCGGCGGGAACTTTGGCGGCAAGAACGAGATCACGAACGAGCCGATTCTTGCGCTGCTTTCGAAGAAGACGGGCCGGCCGGTCAAGTGCACGTACACGCGTGGTGACGAGTTTGTCTCCTCGACGATCCGTCATCCGTTCATCATGGACTACACGACCGGCGTGAATAACGAAGGCAAAATCCTCGCACGCAAGATCCGGTTGGTACTCGACGGTGGTGCCTATTGCTCGTGGACCGGCACGACGATTGGCAAAGGGTCTATTCTCGCGCCGGGACCGTACAATATCGACAATCTGCTCGTCGAGGCCTATGCGGTATATACGAACAAGACGACGACCGGCGCGATGCGCGGCTTCGGTGCGCCGCAGGTCTGTTTCGCATACGAATCGCAGATGGACGACATCGCCGTCGCGCTCGGTATCGATCCGCTCGAGATTCGCCTGCGCAATGCATTTTCCGAGAACTCGTTCAGTCCGACGAGCCAGGTGCTGCAGAGCGTCGCGATCAAAGAGTCGCTGCTGCAGGCGAGCGACCGTTTCGGCTGGAAGGAGTAGGCGTTATGAAGAGACGCGGTAAAGGCATTGGCTGCATGTGGTATCCGATCGGGTTCACGGTCATGGCGAACCCGAGTGCGGCCACCGTCAAGGTCAACACGGACGGCACGGCGACGCTGCTGACAGGCACCGTCGAAACGGGCCAGGGTGCGCTGACCGTGCTCGGACAGATCGCTGCGGAGGCTCTTGGTATTTCGACCGACGACGTCCATGTGGTTTCCGGTGATACGGATACGACACCGATGGATACCGGCGCCATTGCGAGCCGCACGACTTACGTGACGGGTAATGCCATCGTGCGTGCCGCCGAAGCAGCCCGCGAGTTGCTGTTCGAAGCCGCCGCCCCCCTGCTCGGCGTCAAAGCGGACCAGCTCGAAGCCCGAGACAAGCGCATCCAGGTGCTCGGTTTTCCGTCTAAGTCATTACCGATTAGCGAAGTCGCATTGCACGCCGAGACGAACGTCGGCCGCCCCGCTATCGGCAGCGCTTCATACAATCCGCCGACCGTGCCGATGGACCCCGAGACCGGTCAGGGCAAACCGTTCAACACTTACGTGTACGCAACGCAGATCGCTGAGGTCGAGGTCGATGACGAGACGGGCGAGGTAGAGATCCTGCGCATCGTCGCCGTGCACGACTGCGGCACGCCGATCAACCCGATGCTCGTCGAAGGTCAGATCCAGGGTGGTATCTCAATGGGTGTCGGCTTCGCGCTTCAGGAAGAGATCCTCTTCAAGGACGGCGTGCAGGTAAATCCGAATCTGACGAACTACATCATGCCGACGAGTCTCGACATGCCAGAATTGGAGGTCGAGCTCGTGGACAACTACGACCCGACAGGTCCGTTCGGCGCCAAGGGGGCCGGCGAGCCCACGGCGGTTCCGACGGCCGCGGCTATCATGAACGCGATCTACGATGCCGTTGGCGTACGAATCACTTCCCTGCCCGCAACCGCCGAGAAAGTCATGATGGCAATTCTCGAGAAGCGTGAGCAGGAGGCGAAGAGCGCCTAGCGCGAACGTCGACCGTTCGGCAGCAAGCCCAAGCGGCCCGGCGTGATCTCTCGGTGCTCTCCGAGGGTCACCGTACGGGCCGTTCGCCGTTAAGATGCGGATAATTCAGAAGGCCGATACCAGCGCTAAGCCCACCCAAACCAGATTGACGAGCAGATGATCGCAAAACCAGCGCCGTCCAGCATTGCTATTCCCACGACCATGAAGGCCTGGGTGCTTGGTGACCCGGACGAGCTCACGCTCGTCGATAAGCCCGTGCCCCGACCAGGTCCTGCCGAGGTCCTGATCCGCATCGACGCCGTTGCGATCTGTGCGACGGACCTGGAGATCATCAGCGGTGGCACGCCCGCCCTTATCGAAGGCGAGCTGCCGTTCAACAAGAACTTCACGCCCGGGCACGAGTTCATGGGCACGGTCATCGAGCTCGGTCCGAGCGTAGACGAGTTCGCCGTCGGCGAGCGTGTGGCTGTCGAGATCCATGCTGGCTGCGGGCGCTGCGAGCGTTGCCGCGAGGGCATGTACACCTCGTGTCTGAACTACGGCCAGAATTACGGGCAACACGACAAAGGCCATCGCGCAAACGGCTATACGACCGATGGCGCATTCACGCAGTACGCGGTCAACCACGTCAATACGCTCGTGCGCGTGCCTGAAGGCATGAGCGATGAGACCGCGACACTCATCGTCACGGCGGGCACAGCGATGTACGGGCTCGATGTGCTCGGGGGCCTCATTGCCGGCCAGAGCATCGTGATCACGGGCGCTGGACCGATCGGATTACTGGCCGTCGGCGTGGCCAAAGCGCTCGGCGCGAGTCCCGTCATTCTGACCGATCTCGTCGACGAGCGGCTCCAGATCGGGCTCAAGCTCGGGGCGGATCACGTCATCAACGCCGGCAAGGAATCCGTCCACGAGGCCGTAGCCCGCTTGAGCGGTGGGCGCGGCGTCAACTACGTCTTCGAGTGCTCCGGCGCACCCAATGCTGTCGATGACGCTGTCAAGCTGGTTAACCGCGGTGGCCGCGTTTGCCTCGGCGCGTTTGCTCACGAGCCTGCGCTCGTCGACGTTCGCCACATCGTCTCCAACAACATCTATCTCTATGGGATCCGTGGTGAAGGTCAGAGCGCGGTCAAACGGGCAGCGGCACTCATGGCCCAAGATAAGCTCGATGCTGCACTGATCCACACGCACACATTCCCACTCTCGGAATTGCCGACCGGCCTGCGCTACGCGCGCGAGAAGCTCGACGGCGCGATAAAAATAGTCATAAAAAATCAAGAAATATAGTAACTTAAACGCCATACCTCATCTATTCTAAAGGAGCTGAGCATGCCCGCATATTGGCTAGCCCGGTCGGTCGTCAACGACCCCGTCGAATACAAAAAGTATACTGACCTCGTTCCCGCCATTCTTGCGAAGTTCGGAGGCAGAGTGCTGGCTCGCGGCGGTACGTTCGAACATCTCGAGGGCAAGGGTTATTTTCAGCGCCACGTTGTCGTCGAGTTTCCGACATTCGAACAGGCTGTGGCCTGTCACGCCTCACCTGAATACCAGGAAGCACGCAAGTTCAGACTCAACGGTGTCGGCGATAACGAGCTCGTGATCGTCGCAGGCGGCGACGCCACGCCGACATAGCGGGAGATGAAATGATCAAATCTGCCATTGCGGGGCTCGGCTGGTGGGGCCAGCACATCGCTGGATGCCTGCGTCAGGACGGCGCCAAGCTCGAGCTCGTACGCGGCGTCGACCCCCGGTTTGCCGAGCTCGGCGAAATATCCGAGAAGTTCGGCATTCCGATCACGGCGAAACTCGATGATGCGCTCGAGGACTCGTCTATCGAGGCCGTGATCCTCGCAACGCCGCATTCCGTCCACGAGGACCAGATCGTTGCGTGCGCCGAGGCGGGTAAACACGTCTTCGCCGAAAAACCGCTGACGCTGTCGGCCGCTGGCGCCAAGCGCGCGATCGATGCATGCGAAGCGGCCGGCGTCGTGCTCGCGGTCGATCACGAGCGGCGTTTCGAGCCCGCGTTTGCCGAGGTCAAGCAGCTCATCGATGGCGGCGATCTCGGCACGCTCATGCATCTAGAAGCCAACTTCAGCCACGATATCCTCGCGAATGTCGATCCGAACGACTGGCGCGCGTCGGCTGCGGAATCGCCGATCCCGGCCTTGAGCGCGATGTCGATTCACTTGACCGATGCCTACCAATACCTCTGCGGGCCGATAGCCGAGGTCTTCGCCTACGCAACGAAGCGCATCGGCAACTGGGGAACGGGCGATGTCTTCACGTTACAGCTTATGTTCGAGAGCGGCCTGACCGGATCGATGAGCTCGATTCTCGTTACGCCGATGTATGTGCGCTTTCAGGCTTTCGGCTCCGAGGCCTGGGTCGAGGCGCGCAGCGACACGCATCCAGGTGCGCCCGGGATTACGAAGCTTACGCTGAGCCGGACTGGGCAGGAACGCGTCGTGAAGGACCTCGCGTACATCGATACGGTTCGGGTCAATCTCGATGCTTTTGCAGATGCCGTAACCGGTGTGGCGCCCTACCCGATTACGAACGCCGAGAAACTCGGCAACATCGCTGTCGTGGATGCGATCATCGAATCCGTACGCACAGGTCAACCCGTAAAGCCGGTGAGCAGCTAACGCCTAGACGTTAACCGAAAACCCGTTCGTCACCCGAGGCTAGCGCCTATTCAGCGCACGTGCTGCGTGCTGAAGCGCTTTGATTGCGGTTTCCGACCGCCGCGCCGACCTTCTTGCGCTTGCCCCGTCCCGCGCGGCTGAAAACGCGGCACGAGCTGATGTTTGCCGCTGCCGATGAGGTCCTCGCGGCCCATGCGCCTGAGCGCTTCACGGAGCATCGGCCAGTTGTTCGCGTCGTGATATCGCAGAAAGGCCTTGTGCAGGCGCCGTACCTTGAGCCCTCTCGGCACGCTGACCTCTTCGGACTCGCGCGTCACACGCCGGAGCGGGTTCTTGCCCGTGTAATACATCGCGGTGGCAGTCGCCATGGGTCCGGGTAAGAAGGCCTGGACCTGATCGGCGCGATAACCGTGTTCCTTCAGCCACAACGCCAGCTCGAGCATATCCTCGTCCGTCGTGCCCGGGTGTGCCGCGATGAAGTACGGAATCAGATATTGTTCTTTACCCGCCGCTTTCGAATAGCGATCGAATAACTTCTTGAAACGGTAATACGTACCGACACCGGGTTTCATCATATGGCGTAGCGGGCCATCCGAGATCGCTTCGGGGGCGATCTTCAGGTACCCGCCTGTGTGGTGCTGGGCGAGCTCTTTGACGTACTCGGGCGATTCGATCGCAAGGTCGTAGCGCACGCCGGAGGCGATCAGAACTTTCTTGATGCCCGGCAGGTTGCGCGCCTTGCGATAGAGCTCGATCAGCGGCGCGTGATCCGTGTTCAAGTTCGAGCAAACCCCCGGAAAGACACACGACGGCCGACGGCACGCCGCCTCGATCTCGGGGCTCTTGCAGGCCAGCCGGTACATGTTGGCGGTCGGCCCACCGAGATCGGAGATCACGCCGGTGAAGCCAGGCACCTCATCGCGTATCGTTTCGACTTCCCGCAGCACAGAATCCTCGCTACGGTTCTGGATGATGCGTCCCTCGTGCTCGGTGATCGAGCAGAACGTGCAGCCACCGAAACAACCACGCTGAATCGTGACCGAGAACCGGATCATCTCGTACGCTGGTATCGCCGCATCACCGTAGGCCGGATGTGGCTTGCGGGTATACGGTAGCTCGTAGATCCGATCCATCTCAGTCGAGCGCAACGGAATTGGCGGTGCGTTGATCCAGACATCGCTTCGCCCATGGCGCTGGACAATTGCGCGCGCATTGCCAGGATTGGATTCCAGATGCACGATGCGCGAAGCGTGTGCATAAAGTGCGGGATCGTCCTTGACCTGTTGGAAACTAGGCAGTCGGATGTAGGATTTTGCCCGATCGGCGCGCGGGATCTTCCGCGAGAAACGCACGACCTTTGCGTCCGATTTTGGGGTCGACGGAGTCGTAGCCATCGCATACGGATCCGGGTGTGGATCTACAGGACCCGGCATATCGAGATGGGTCGAGTCTATCTCAGTCCAATCGGGTCCCGCCCTGTTGCCGAGAAAGCTCGTGCCACGGACGTCGTCGATGGTGGCGATCGCCTCGCCGGCAGCCATGCGATGAGCGATTTCGACAATTGCCCGCTCTGCATTGCCGTAAACGAGTAGATCGGCGCGCGCATCGAGCAGGATCGATCGTCTGACCTTATCCTGCCAGTAATCGTAATGCGCTGTTCGCCTCAAGCTCGCCTCGATGCCGCCGACGATGAGCGGCGTCTCTTTGAACGCTTCACGCACGCGCTGGCTGTAGACAATGACGCTGCGATCGGGCCGTTCACCGCCCTGCCCGCCCGGCGTGTAGGCATCGTCACTGCGCCGGCGACGGTCGGCCGTGTACCGGTTGACCATCGAGTCCATGTTGCCGGCTGTGACGCCGAAGAAGAGGCTCGGGCTGCCGAGCACCGTAAAGTCCGTCGTCGAGTTCCAGTCGGGCTGAGAGATAATGCCCACCCTGAAACCTTGGGCCTCGAGCACGCGGCCGATGATGGCCATCCCGAAGCTCGGATGATCGACGTAAGCGTCGCCCGTTACGAGGATGATGTCGCACTGATCCCAGCCCAAGAGATCCATCTCGTCACGGCTCATCGGCAGCACGGGGGCCGGCGTGAGCCGCGTCGCCCAGAATTTCCGGTAGCCGAATAGATCCGGTGCCGTCAGGGCTTGGAAGGCCTTTGCGGATAGGTCGCTCACGGTAGCCATGGTATCGTGACGCCCCCGAGGAGAACAGCGATGAGGCGAGTCAGCCGCTTAATCTGGATTGCGCTGCTACTGACAGCCTGCACGGATACGATGAACGATCTTGACGAAGCGACGCGCGCCGAGCTCGTACCAACCGGAACGCTACGCGTCGCGATGCCCGTAGGCCCTGCCATGTCCGCGACATTCGCGATCGAGGACGCTTCGGCCGGAAGGTTGCGCGGCCCAACCGTCACCCTGGGCGCTGCGCTCGCCGACACGCTCGGTGTGCCTATACGCTACGTCCGTTACACGAGCTCCGGCGCGGTGACGGCCGCAGGTCCGAGAAACGAATGGGACGTCACGTTTGTGCCGAGAGACCCTGACAGAGCTGCCGTCATCGATTTCGGCCCAGATTACAGCGTCTTCGACAGTACGTTCATGATTCGCGCCGGACTCGATGCGACAACGATCAGCGAACTCGATATGCCCGGCAGATCGGTCGGTGCCGTCAATAGCACCACGACCGGCCGTGCGGCGGCTCGGACATTGAAGCAGGCGACGTTGACGTCGTACGAGAGCGTGGACGAGATGCGCGAATTGCTCGATGCCGGTCAGATCGATGCAATCGCGCTCGGCCGGCTGACGTTGACGAGCCTCGCACCCAGTTTGCCGGGCGCACGCATACTCGAGGAAGGTTTTCATTCGACTGCAACGGCGGTCGCCGTCCCGAAGGGTCATTCGGCCGCGCTCGCTCTCGTGACGGCGTTCGTCGAGGCTGCCAAGCGCTCCGGGCTCGCGCGGCGCGCGCTCGACGATGCGGGCCTCGGGGCCGCGCAGGTCGCGCCACTCGACGACGACGCCGAGCAGTAAGAGGAGTTCGCATGGCTGGATCTGACGAGCGCTTCGCCGATTTTACGGACACGATCAATTCGTTCGATGCTGTGCGGGACGTCCTCGGGAAGCCGACCGACATAGTGCTTTCAAAGGTGATCGACTCGATCGACGACGTCTGCCGCGGCATCATCGCGAAAGCACCTTTCATGCTGCTGGCATCCGCGGGACATGACGGCCAGGTCACGATCTCGCCCAAAGGTGATCCGGCCGGATTCGTACACGTGCTCGACGATAAACGCCTAGCGATACCCGATCGGCTCGGTAACAGGCGCGCCGATACATACCGAAACGTACTCGAGAATCCTCACGTCGGCCTGTTGTTTTTGATACCTGGTAAGAACGAAACATTGCGCATCAGTGGCGAGGCTCGCATCGTGCGCGACATCGCGCTCAGAGAATCGATGGCCGTCAACGGCCGCGCACCGAATCTCGCGCTCGTCGTTTATGTCGAGCAAATCATGATGCACTGTTCGAAGTGCGTGCAACGCTCGAAGCTCTGGCAGCCGGATGAATGGCCTGATCACAGCGACACGGCCAGCATCGCGGAAGCCATGGTCAAGCACGCCAAGCTCGACATCACGGCGGAGGAGTACGAGGAGCGCGTGCGTGGCTCGGGGATGCGCAAGCTCTACTGATCGGCCGAGCTCGAAAACGAGCGTTGCGGTCTAGGCGTCTAGACGAAACAGCGGCCGCAGCCGCATACCGACGCCGTTGCCGACGAATGCTGCGACGAACCATACCCAGCCGTGCAGGCTGGCCGAGGCGACACCGCTGAAAAGCGCGCCGATATTGCAGCCGTAGGCCAGGCGCGCGCCGTAGCCAAGCAGGACACCGCCGACGACGGCAGCGAGAAGCGACCGCGCAGGCAGGCGCCAGACAGGCGCGAAGCGTCCCGCGATACCGGCCGCCATCAGCGCGCCTAGTATGATTCCGAAGTTCATGATCGAGGTGATGTCCTCGAAGACGCTGCCAGCTAGAGACGGTGCGCGTGAGGGCTGTTGCCAGTAAGGCCACGACGCGACGTCGGCACCGAAGGCGGCGATGACCTTCGAGCCCCACAATGCAAAGCCTGAGGTGATACCCCAGGGTCGCCCGGACAGGACCAGCGTTGCGATATTGACGAGGGCCAGACCCAAGGCGCCCGCCAACAACGGCCAAGGGCCCTTGAGCCAGGACGCGCCCTCGACGGGTTTCCAGGTTGGATAGAGCACGCCGTCCTGCCGGCGTCGCTCGACGCCAGCCGCGATCGCCCAAAAGACGCCCGCCAGCGCTAGCGTTGCCAGTATCGCACCGACGGCACCGAACGTCTCGAGCAAGGAAAATGCGCCGAGGCTCGGCAGCGTCTGCCATTCGTCGAAGTGCCAGGCGCCGAGCGCGGAGCCTGCGATGAAGGCGATGAGTGTCACGACCATGCGTGTGCTGCCGCCGCCGACCGTGTAGAGCGTTCCGGAGGCGCAGGCGCCGCCGAGCTGCATGCCGATTCCAAACAAGAACGCCCCGCCGAGCAACGAGACGCTGAGTGGTGCGACGTTGCCCCGCAGCCCGAGCCCGAAGAGCTCGCCCTTGGCGATCAATGGAATGAAAACCAGTGCCGTCACGGCCAGCATGACCATCTGCACACGTAGTCCCGCGCTTTTACCCGAGCGCATCGCGTTGCGCCAGGCCCCGCCGAAGCCGAACGAGGCGTGGTAGAGAACCCAGCCCGCTCCGAGTCCGACGAGCATGAGCGCAACGCCGCGCCAGCCCATCGTCTGGCCGAGATAGACGCCAAGCGTTGCCAGAAGCAGGCCCGCAAACCCGACGACGCGAGCATTGATCGGCAGGCCGTGGGCCGCCGCAGTCGATGGACTGCTTAACACGTTGGTATGCATTTCTGGATTAGTGCTCTTCGCGATCGCGCGCGACGAGTGCTTGTCTTGCCATTTAGCGACACATTTTAACGCGAACGACCCACGAGGCGGTACGCTTGGCCGAAAAAGGCGATATCCCGGCCCGCGCGGCGGCCCTGCGCCGCAGCCAGCCCGGCCTCCGTTCCGATTTAGCGCCAGGACTGTACAATGCCTCGAGGGAGGTTCAGCCATGACGAATACCCTCAAGCTCACTCTGTTTCTCGGGGTTGCTGCCGCCGCTCAATCCGTGCTCGCGCATCACAGCAGCATCGGAATCTACGATACGACTCGGCTCATCGAGGTCGAAGGCGTTGTAACTTCGGTCTTATGGCGAAACCCGCACCCGTCCTACACGCTTGCCGTCGAGGATGACAACGGCGAGACCGTCGACTGGCGCATCGAGGCAGGCTCGATCAGCACGCTGCGCGTGATGGGCATCGGTCGCGACTTCATCGCGGTCGGCGATCGGGTAACGCTCGCAGGCGAGCCGTCGTTGCGCGGCCGCCCGGAGCTGTTTGCGCGCAATCTGCTTCTGGACGACGGCCGCGAGGTTTTTCTGTCGGCCGCATCGAAGCCGTATTGGTCTGAGGGCGACGCCGAGCGGCTTTACGAAGCCGGCGTCGACGCCGAGCTCGCCGAGCGCGGCCGGCAAGCTGCGACGGGCATCTTTCGGGTCTGGGCGCGTGTCCCCAACGACCCCGACTCTTGGCCGCTCTATCGCGATGACGTCGCGGGCCTGACGGCAGCTGCAGAGCAGATCAGAGCACAGTGGGATCCCGCCCAGAGCCCCTACCTCGGCTGCGCGCCCAAAGGCTTGCCTTACGTCATGGGGTCAGCTTATCCGATGGAGTTCGTGCCCCAAGGGGAGGACATTCTGGTGCGCCTTGAAGAGTCCGATGCCCGGCGGCTCATACACATGAATTCGGACGCTGCGCCGCGCGAATATTCGATGTACGGCTACTCGACGGGCCGTTGGGAGGAGGACACGCTGATCGTGGAGACCACCCACATCGATACGCCGCACTTTTACGGCGATGGCACTCCCCAAAGCCGCCGCATGCGCCTGATCGAGTACTTTTCGCTGAGCGACGACGAGAGCAGGCTCAACTATCGCCTCGTCGTCGACGATCCCGAGACGTTCACCGAGATCCGCGAATTCACGCGCTACTGGGCGTGGCGGCCGGATCTCACGGTGGAACCGTATAACTGCCAACCGTAGGCGCTGAACTTTGCATGGTCCCCTAACGCTCGAGGTTCGTCCTATGGCACCAGCATGCCCCAGGAATCCGTCATGGAGGTCAACATGAGAACGATAACAATTGCCGCAGTCCTAGTCTTGCTCTTCGCCGCATCGGCCTCGAGCCAGCAAGGCGCCTCGGGAGACGGCGTGACGAGCGCATTCCTGCTCACTGCCGACGACGTCGCGGCGCATGCCGCCGCGCTGGATAGGAGCGTGGCCTACGCGAACACGACCGTGCTCGAGCGCGAAGATCCGGCCACGTCGACGGGGATCGCCTATCGGCTCGCCGTCGATCGTCGCACACCTGGGCAGCGTGCGGCTTCGCATACCAACGAAGCGGAGCTCTGGTCCATCATCCGTGGCAGCGGGGAAATTACGACTGACGGGCGAATCGTCGAGACCATGGAGAACGGGGAATCGGTCAGGCGAATCGTGGGGGGCACGGTGCATCGGGTCTCTGCAGGAGACTATCTAGTCATTCCCGAGAACGTGCCTCACCAGGTCACGGGTTTCGATCCGTCTCTGTTGATCGTGACGTTCGAGTTTCCGCGCTAGCGCCTGACCGGAGGTTCGTGCGCTGTCACGTTGGGCGATGCGCCCGTAAGAATGAACGTATGTGGCGCACGGCCAGTGGGACCCGCTCAGCGGGCTCCTTCCACGGATAGAGGCTGACTTCCGCGTTCGGCGCGAGCATCGCTGACTCCATGGCGACGGCATACGGATGCGCCGGTATGTCGTCCGGCAGGACGAGTATCGGCGTTTCGCAGTTGCGCACGAAGTCACGCGACACCGTAAAGACGAAGTCGGCGTTTACGCGGTACATGTTGTTCAGGTAGGCCTCGACCATCTCCATCGTGATGTCGGGCCGGCGGGCAGCGAACTCCGGACCCCAGCCCTGCATGTTGCCTTCGTAGAAAAGCTCCGGGGCCTCCGGGCGAAATCCGCTGGGCTGCGCAAGCACGGCCGCAGGGATACGCTCGGGCGCGCGCTCCAATAGATTCCAGATAAATGGGCCGCCGATACAAAAGCCGAGCACCATGAATCGGTCGATCCCCAGGTGATCCATGAGGCCGAGTTGGTCATCCGTATGGGCGTCCCAGGGACGGTCGACTTCGAGCGGGCCCGAGGATTGCCCCAGGTTGGCATTGCGAAGATCCATCGCGATGCAGCGGTATTCATCCCCGAGCTCTGCTACTGGATTGAACGGCGAGCGCGTGCTCAGATAGGACGCGACCGAGTTCAAGCCGCCGCCAGCGATCAGCAACAGCGGGAAGCCCGCGCCGCCCGAATCCTCGTAATAGATGCGGACGTCGCCGCTTTCGAAAAACGCCATGGAAGAATCTCCCTGCCTAGTCCGTTGTTGTGCGAACGTCCGCCCTGCCGCTGCGACTGCAGCCGCCGCCGCGCCAGTCGCGAGCAGTGAGCGTCTGGTCGAATCCACGGTAGGTTTCTTTTCTGACAACGTTCGCTCCCCCAGTTCGTGTGGGTGACAGACTGCTACCACAAAGGGGCGGAGTCAATAAGCGCAGAGCGGCTCATGGTATCTTTTGCATCCCTATGACGAGCGCGAGCCCCATAGACCTTCGATCCGATACCGTTACGCTACCGAGTGACGGGATGCGGGCGGCTATGGCAACTGCCCCCGTCGGTGACGATCAGTACGGAGAAGATCCCTCCATCAATGCGCTCCAGGACCGCGTTGCCGAGATGCTCGGCAAGGAAGCCGGCCTCTGGCTTGCGAGCGGCACGATGGCCAATCAGGTTGCGCTGCGTGCGCTCACGCGCCGCGGTGACGATGTCATTGTCGGCGATGAAACCCACGCGGTCTGGCATGAAGCGGGCGCTTCGGCTGCGAACGCCGGTGTGCAGTTTACGGTCGTCGGCGATCGGGGCCTTTTCACGGCCGAGGACTTCCTACGGGCCTTCAAGCCGCCTGGGCACATACTCTATCCCGCGACGACGCTCGTCGAGGTAGAAAATACGCACAATCGCGGCGGCGGGCGCGTGTTTCCGCAGGCCGATGCCGAGGCGATCGCGAATGCGGCCCGCGAGCACGGTGTTGCGAGCTTTCTCGATGGTGCGCGACTCTGGAATGCTGCTGCGGCGAGCGGCAAATCGGTCGGTGAGCTGGCAGCGCCGTTTGACCTCACGGCCGTTGCGATGTCTAAGGGTCTCGGTGCGCCAAGCGGCTCCCTGCTCGCCGGACCAAAGGCGCTGATCGACGACTGCGTGCGCTTTCGGCGCATGTACGGCGGAGCGATGCGCCAGGCTGGAATCCTTGCCGCGGCGGGCCTCTATGCGCTCGATCACCATCTCGAGCGACTTGTAGATGATCACGCGAACGCCAAGCGCATGGCTGCGCGACTCGCGGCGAGCAGCGCGATCGAGCTCGATGAGACGACCGTCGAGACAAACATCATCGTCTTCGATCTGGCCGAGGGCGCACCCGACGCCGATCAGCTCGTTGCAGGCGCAAAGGATGCCGGCGTGTTGCTCTTCCCTTTCGGGCCACGGCGAATGCGGGTCGTAACGCATCTGAACGTCACGGCCGAACAAGCCGATACTGCGGCAGACATTCTCGTGGCGCTAGCCGAGCGCCACCCGGTTTAGCCGTACGGTATGCCTGCTGCGTCGATCGCTCTGAGACGCGAGACGCTCGTCGCACCCGCGCTGGCGTTGCTCCGCTGCCGTACGCCGGACGCCTGGGTAAAGGCTGCTGCAGCCGACCTCCAGACACTGCTCGTCGATCACGCTTCGCTGGAACTCAGAGCCGCGGAGCAAGCACAAAAGCTCATCCGGCGTTACGGGGCGAGTGGCGGACCGGGATCACTGTCGGATACGACCCTACGGCTGCAACTCTTACAGAAAATGTCGCGGCTCGCGCGGGAAGAACTGCGCCATTTCGAGCAGGTTATCGAGCTACTCGCGCAGCGCGGCGTCGCTTACGAACCTCTGACGGCCTCGCGTTACGCGCGTACGCTGCATGGGCAGATACGTTCGTCTGAACCCGGGCGCTGCATCGACACGCTCATTATTGGCGCGATCATCGAGGCGCGATCATGCGAACGGTTTTTTAGTCTGCTACCGATGCTCGAGGTGAGCGAACCAGAGCTCGCCGCATTCTATGCTTCGCTATTGCGCTCGGAGGCTCGACATTTTGAAGATTACCTAGCGCTCGCGCAGGGTGTGGCCGGCATGAAGCCCGTGAAGCGACTCGATGGCTTCCTCGACCTCGATGCTGAGCTCGTCATGGCACCGGACTGTGAGATGCGCTTTCACAGCGGTCCGCCGGCGTAGTGACGCGGCGTCGCGCCTACGTCTAAGGCACGGTCTGGTCGATTACGAGTGCCTGGACGCTGAGGTCCTGACCGGGCCGGTAACTGATCTCGCCATATAAATCGCCAGTTTGCTCCGTCGGTTGACCCGACACAGAGACGCGCGCGACGATCGACAGCGTCTCGAAGTTGGCGATCGAGCTGCCCGGTATCATCGCGTTGGCATCGCTCAAGCTGAACTCACCTGGCAGCCCCGCAGCGGAGGCGCGCACGACCGCGACGGGCGGGCCGCCAGCCGGGTTGCGCGCGAAGATGAACAGGCTAGCGGCCTCCGGCACAGTGTCCGCAAGCGCCTCGTCCACGCTGATCAAAAGTCGAATTGCCTCGGCGTCTCCGGCTTGGGGCGTATCAGCACTTTCAATCACGCCGCCGAGTGCCTGCAACTGTTGGCGTAAGACTTGCGCGACGTTTTCTGGCGGATTGAATGCGAGTAGTCGCGACCAGCGGTCACGCGCGAGCTCGGGTTGCTCAGTGACGAGCGCCGCTAGACCGCCGTACCAGAGTGCTTTTTGGTTATTCGGATCATTGGCGAGTACGGCGTCGAATAGCGCGCCGGCTTCGCCAGCGAGGCTCTGCTGGTCAGCCAGAGCCTCGGCCTCGCCGAGAGCGACGCGTAACTCGTTGTCAGGCTCCGGCGTGAGTTCCCATGCTTCGCGCAACGCCCGGCGGGCGTCGGCGTACTGGCCCATGGCCAGATAACTCTGCCCGAGCAGTTGCCAACCTTGGCTGTCGTGTGGGTTTTGCTCTAGGCGATCGGCAAGCTGTTGGACCATCTCGGCGACGCCCGGCAGCTGAGCGGTGGATTCGGCATCCTCCGACCACGTCGTGACGTTCAGGTAGAGGCCAATCGCGAACGGTACGAGCAGCGCAGATGCAACGAGGCCCGTGATGGGCCAGGAGTTGCTTTGTCGAGCCCGGGTCCACGCGGGCACGAGCACGAACGCGAGTGCCGCGGCGAGCAGAACGCCTGTGCCGAGCCAGATTGTCATTGCGGCGGTAGTTCTTCGCCGAGTGGCTGCTGCAGACGTGTCCTGACGACGCGCGCAAAGACGAACAGACCGAGTAGGCACAGAGCGACCGGCGCCCCCCAGAGGGCCCATGTCTTCGGTTGCAGCGGCGGACGGTAGAGCACGAAATCGCCATAACGCTCGACGAGGAACTGCGAGACGTCATCGCGGCTCGCTCCCCCAGCCATGAGCTCGCGGATCTCGCGCCGCAGATCGGACGCGAGCGGCGCCGATGAGTCCGCAATCGTCTGGTTCTGACAGACGAGGCAGCGGACCTCGCGGATCAGCGCCTGGTACTCGGCCTCGAGTGCAGGATCTGCGAACGGCTCCTCTGGCCCGATCGCGGCGGCCATGCCGCTAACCGCTAGCAATAAAGCGAAACCGGTGCTGCGGGTTACCTGCACGGATACGCTCCGCAGTCGACCTCGATGCGCGGGATAAATTCCTGCTCCCAGACCTCTGCGGTCAGTGGAGCGATATGTTTGTACAGCACGGTACCGTTGCGGCTGATCAAAAACGTCTCCGGCGCACCGTACACACCCCAGTCGATCGCAACCTCGCCGATCTCGTCAAAGCCCGACGCGGTGTACGGATCACCGAGTGTCGCGAGCCAGTTCAACGCAGCCGCGCGATCGTCCTTCCAGTTCAGACCATAGATAGGCAAACCGCTCGTGGCGGCAACTTCATTCAGAAACGCGTGTTCCTGACGACAGCCGACGCACCAGGTTGCCCAAACGTTAAAGAGCGCCGTTTCACCGACGAGGACGTCACTGGCGATAGTCGACGCCGGATCCTTGAGTTTTGGTAGCTCGAAGGACGGCGCGGGCTTGCCTAGCAGCGGTGAAGGTACGTAGCCGGGATTGAGGTTCAGACCGCGCGCGAAGAAAACCGCAAGCACGGCAAACAGCGCGATTGGAATCAGATAGCGCCACATCAAACGGACTCCGTAGCGGGTTGAGGTGAGCTGACTGCCCTGCTCGTCTGCGGCACCGCTCGATAGCGCCGGTCCGTGGCTGCGAGCAGGCCGCCGAAAGCCATGATGAGCGTGCCGAGCCAGATAAAACGAATGAACGGTTTGTATTGTACGCGCACACTCCATGCACCGCCGCCGAGTGGCTCACCGAGGGCGATAAACAGATCCCTGTTCAATGCCGGGTCGATAGCCGCCTCGGTCATCGGGCTTTGTTGGACGCGATACACGCGTTTTTGCGGTGTGAGGATCGTCACGAGCTGTCCGTCACGGCGCACTTCGACCTCGGCTTCGACCGCTTCGTAGTTGATACCTTCGACTTGTCGTACGTCGCGAAACGCGAAAGAGTAGCCAGCGACGTCGAGCGTATCGCCTGGACGCATGCTCTGATCCGATTCGATACCGAAGCTCGATGTTACCGTCACACCGAGAACGAATACCCCGACACCGAGATGCGCAACGCTCATGCCCCATTGCGCACGCGACAGCGGCAAGGGCCGCGTTTTACGAGGTAGCGCCCGCGTGATGGGATCCCACAACGCCGTGAGCACGACCCAAAAGCCGACAGCTAGCCCAATGACGGTGAACACGCTGCCGCCGCCGTA
>JAOTTJ010000186.1 GCA_029864465.1 Gammaproteobacteria bacterium
GATCTGAATCATCTCGTCGCGCACATCGCCAATTCCGCCCGGCCATTGATGCGCGGCTCTGAGGATGGTCTGAGCCTGCGCGACTGAAATAGACAACAGCATCGCGCACGCGAGTGCCGCAAGGCTACGCAAAGCCTCAGACCGGCCAGAAACCTTTAACAGGATCATGAGTTGATCGTTCCGTGAGAGTGTCGCTACAGCGGAAAGCCCGGATCAGGCCGGGAATTCCTTGGCCACGTCGCAGACCCGCTCGCTACGCCGCGTGACTTTCTGAATCGAGATGCACTCGACCGGGCAGACTTTCTCGCACTCACCGCAGCGGATGCATTCATCCTGATCGATGTAGAGCAGCGGGTAGACATGCGGCGTCGGATCGCTCGCATCGATATAGCCGGTAATGCGCCCTTCGTCGTCATAGTTCAGATCGTCGATTCGCACGATGCATTTTTCCTGCGGCTTCACTTCGAGACATTTTTCGCAATAGATGCAAATGTCGTTGTCGATCTCGAACTTGAAGTGGCAGAGGTAGCAGCGCGACGTTTCGACGGTCGCGAGCTTGTGATCGTAGCCGCGCTCGACCTCGGCCTTGAACGATCGCTCGTCCAAAGGCAGCGTCGGGTTGGCCTGGCGCGGAATTGCATCGAGATCGTGTGTGCGGCCAGTTTCGAGTGAGCCGTCGATCCGGGCAACATCCATGACCCGTCGCTCGCCCATGAGAAATTCGTCGACCTCGCGCGCACAGGTCTTGGCGTGGCCGATCGCCTCGATGAGGGTCGACGCGCCGATCGAGTAATCGCCGGCGAGAAACAGCGATGCGTGCTCCGTGCGAACGGGTTGTCCGCCCTTGATCCAACCGTCCTTGTCGAGAACGTATTTCGAGACCTCGGGCCCAAGCCAGCTCGTGTCCTGCCACTGGCCCGTTGCAAGTAGCACCGTGTCGACTTCGACCTCGAAATCGCTGTCGGCGATCGCTACGGGTCGACGGCGGCCGCTGTCATCGGGCTCTCCGAGCTCGTTTCGCACGAAGCGCATTTTTGCAATGCCCGTGTCAGCATCACCGAGATAGGCCATCGGACTAGCCATGATCTCGAGCGGAATTTTTTCGTGCTCGACTTCGGCCAGCTCGTCCGCAGGCACGGACATCTCTTCGCGTGAGCGCCGATAGTAAATGGCTACATCCGAGTTAAGTCGCAGTGCCGTACGTGCGCAGTCCATCGCGGTAAAGCCGCCGCCGATGACGATGGCTCGTTCACCGATTTTAGCCGTGCCTTTCTCGTTTGCCTCGAGTAGAAACTCGAGGCCGTGTTGGATTCCGCCAAGGTCCTTGCCGGGGATGTCGACGATGTTCGGGTCGAGCGTTCCGGCAGCGATGATGACGGCATCGTTGTTTGCAAGAAGCTCGTCGACCGTAATATCGACGCCGATGTTTTGATTACAACGTATGTCCACGCCGAGCATTTCGATCTGCTCGATCTCCTTGCGGATAGTCTCGCGGGGCAGGCGAAACTCCGGGATGCCCTGATTCATCATCCCGCCGGCTTCGCTGTACTTCTCGTAGACCGTGGCCTTGTGACCGTAGAGAGCGAGCTCACGCGCGGCCGCGAGCCCGGCAGGCCCACCGCCGATGACAGCGACGGTTTTGCCCGTCTGCGGATAAGCCGGATTGAGCACGACGTGCTTGCCGCTGCCGAGGTCCGCGGCTGCACGTTTGGAGAAGCAGATCGCGACGGGTTCACCTAGCCCGTCGCGGCCATGGCGGCAAACGTCCTCACAGGGGCGCGAGCATACCCGGCCGAGCACCGCGGGGAACACGTTGTCGACGAGATTGATCAGATAGGCCTCGTCGTAGTTACCCTGGTTGATCTCGTCGAGATAATCGGGAATGCGCGTGTGCGCGGGGCAGGCGGCCTGACAAGGAATATTCGTATCGAGCCAGTCCATATCCTTTACGCCGTTGGCGAAGCCCGCCTCGCGCGTCAGCGAAAAATGCGGCTGACGGTTGCGACCCGACGGCAGGGTCAAAGCTTTGTTTTCGGTATCCACGGCTCTCTAATTCCCCTCCGCCAGGCGCTGATATGATTTCCAGCGTTTCGTGAGATCGAGCTGAGCGAGCGCAAACAGTCTCTCAGCGGCCTCGGGATTCGTCTTACTGAGCGACCGGTAGCGGTTCTCCTTCGATGCATACTCTTCGAACGTGATCGTCGGCGGACCCGAGTCGAGCTGCATCGGATTGCGGCCGCGGTCGAGCCGCGAAGGATCGTAGCGATACAACGGCCAGTAACCGCTATCGACAGCGCCGCGCATCTGATCGATCGTGTGCGTCAGATCGAAACCTTGAGCAATACACGTGGCGTAGGAGACGACGAGCGACGGCCCTTTATGCTTGGCGGCTTCTTGCAACGCGCGCACCGTTTGCTTCGGATCTGCACCGAAGGCGATTTGCGCAACGTAAACATGTCCGTACTCCACCGCGATCATGCCGAGATCCTTCTTCGCCACGGCCTTGCCGCCTGTCGCGAACTTCGCCGTCGCTGCGCGCGGCGTCGCCTTGGAATTCTGACCGCCCGTGTTCGAGTAGACCTCGGTATCCATGACGAGAATGTTGATGTCGCGATCGCTTGCAAGAACGTGATCGAGGCCACCGAAGCCGATGTCGTAGGCCCAACCGTCGCCGCCGACGATCCAAACGACACGTTTCAAGAGATAGTCCGTCAGCGCATAAAGGTCCTTGGCTTTCGGGCTCGCAATCTGCGTCAGCTTCTCACGCAGCGCGTTGAGGCGTTCCCGCTGCTGATCGAGCGCGGTGCCGCTTACTTGCGAAGCCGTCAGGATCTCTTCGGCGAGCGTCTCACCCACTTGCGGCGCGAGCTCCGTGAGAGCCTTCTCTGCGTATTCGCGCAACTTGTCGATCGTGACGCGAAAGCCGTAACCGAACTCGGCGTTATCTTCGAAGAGTGAGTTCGCCCACGCAGGACCGCGTCCACGACTGTCGGTCGACCAAGGTGTCGTCGGCAGATTGCCGCCGAAGATCGAGGAGCAGCCTGTCGCGTTCGCCACGACGACGTGGTCGCCGAAAAGCTGCGTCAAGAGCTTTAGATAGGGGGTTTCGCCGCAGCCCGCACACGCCGAGGAGAACGTGAAGGCCGGCGTCATCATTTGCGTTTCTCGCAGGCGCATGTCGGTCAGATCGCCTTTGAGTTGCGCTGGCAGCGTTTCGAAAAAGTTCCAGCTCGCGCGTTCCTGGTCGAGGATCGGGCGCTTCTCGCCCATGTTGATCGCCTTGTGAGAAGGCTGTGCCGGATCCTCGACAGGGCAGGCCGCAACGCATAGCCCGCAGCCGGTGCAGTTATCGACGGCGACCTGCAATGTGTAGCGGCTCGTGCTTTCCTCGCCGCGCCCTTTGAGGCGGATTGACTTGAAGCCATCCGGCGCCGTCCCGAGCAGGGAGTCGTCGTAGCTCTTCATGCGTATCACAGCATGCGGACAGACGATCTCGCAGTTGCCGCACTGGGCACAGAGCTCGGGCTCCCAGACCGGCACTTCATCGGTCAGATCTTTGATCTCCCAGGCGGTGGTGCCCGACGGATAAGTACCGTCCGCTGGCAGCGCACTCGTCGGCAGCTCGTCGCCCTTACCGGCGATCATCGGGCCGAGCACATCGCGCACAAACTCGGGCGCACCTTCGACAACCGGGGAGGGCATATCGAAGGTACTCGTGACCTGTCCGGGCACATCGACCCGATGCAAGTTCGCGAGCGCTCCGTCCACGGCCGCATAGTTCATCTGGACGATATTCTCACCCTTGCGGATGAATGTGCGGTGGATGGCCTCTTTGATCTTCTTGATCGCTTGTTCTCTCGGCAGCATCTCGGCGATTGCGAAGAAGCACGTCTGCATCACGGTGCTGATTCGCCGTCCGAGACCCGCCTCGCTTGCGACGCGGTAGCCGTCGACGACCCAGAAGTCGATGTCCTTGTCGATGATCTGCTGTTGCACGGGGCGCGAAAGCTGGTCCCAGACCTCATCGGGCCCGTAGGGGCTATTCAGCAGAAAGGTAGCGCCTTGGGCTGCTTCCTTGAGCACGTCGTTCTTGTTAACGAAGCTGAAAAGATGGCAGCCGATGAAATTGGCGCGCTGGACGAGATAGGGCGAGTCGATGGGGCCGGGGCTGAATCGTAAATGAGAGATCGTTTGCGAGCCGGCTTTTTTGGAGTCGTAAACGAAGTACCCCTGTGCGTGGTTGTTCGTCTGCGAGCCGATGATCTTGATCGTGTTCTTGTTCGCACCGACGGTACCGTCGGAACCCTGACCGTAGAACATCGCCGAGTACACACCGGGCTGCTCGACGATAAACGACGAATCGTAATCGAGGCTCGTGTTCGAAAGATCGTCGTTGATACCGATCGTAAAATGGTTCTTCGGCTTGGGCTTCTTGAGCTCGTCGAAAACGCCCTTGACCATGGCCGGCGTGAAATCTTTCGACGATAAACCGAAGCGGCCGCCGATGACGATCGGCATCTGCGAACAGGCGAGGGCGCCGTCGGCGAGCCCCTCGGCCAGCGCCGTCACGACGTCCTTGTAGAGCGGTTCGCCGCGTGATCCCGGTTCTTTGGTCCGGTCGAGCACGGCGATCGCCTTCGTCGTCGCCGGAATTTTCTCGAGCAGCGCATCGATCGGGAAGGGACGGAACAGATGCAGCTTCAAAAGGCCGAGCTTATCGTCACCTTGCTTGGCCAGGAATTCCATTGTCTCTTGGGTCACGCTGGCGCCGGAACCAAGCACGACGATGATGCGTTCGGCGTCGGGCGCGCCGTAGTACTCACAAAGTGAATATTGGCGTCCGGTCAACTCAGCGAATCGGTCCATGCAAGATTGCACGATGCCCGGCGTGGCGGCGTAATAGGGGTTCACGGTCTCGCGTGCCTGGAAATACGTATCCGGGTTCTGGGCTGTGCCGCGGATGAACGGGTTTTCCGGATTCAGTGCCCGGCCGCGATGCGCGTGGATGAGGTCGTCATCGAGCATCGCCCGGATTTGATCGTCATCTAGCAGCTCGCAGGTATTGATCTCGTGAGAGGTACGGAAGCCGTCGAAGAAATGGATGAACGGTATGCGGCTTTCGAGCGTCGCAGCTTGGGAGATCAGCGCGAAATCGTGTGCTTCCTGTACGGACGTCGAGCACAGCATCGCAAAGCCAGTCTGCCGCGCGGCCATGACATCCTGATGATCGCCGAAAATCGACAGCGCCTGGGCGGCGACAGAACGGGAGGCGATGTGGAAGACCGTCGGCGTGAGCTCGCCGGCGATCTTGTACATATTCGGAACCATGAGCAACAGCCCTTGGGAGGCCGTAAATGTCGTTACCAGCGCACCTGTCTGCAGGGAACCATGCACGGACCCGGCCGCGCCGGCTTCGCTCTGCATTTGCACGACATCGGGCACGATGCCCCAGAGATTCTTGCGCTTTTCCGTTGCCCATTGATCTGCATGCTCGCCCATGGCGGAGGCGGGCGTGATCGGATAGATGATGCAGACCTCGTTGATCTTGTAGGCAATCATTGCGACGGCTTCGTTGCCGTCGATTGCGGCCGTACGAGTTTCTTTGATCTGCTGCTTTAGGGCTTCTTGATCAACGTTCTGGTTGACACCATCCATTAGCGCGTCTCCTGCGGCAGCGTAAGGCTGCAACGTCATTCATCGGCCGTTTCGTCACCGAGCCCGCTCTATTTCCCCCGCGGCCATCTCAGTCGTCGGCCAGGCCAATATTCTACCGCAAGCTGCTGCGTGGCCCTCGCAGCCGCGCTCTGAGCCTACCGCAGCCGTCTGCGGGGCAGACATAAGCGCTTGTCTTACCAAGCAACTCGCCGTCCGCCGGTCGGCGCATCTTGCCAACCGCTATTTGGACGGCACGGTCGGTTCCGAGTATAGCCCGATTCTTCGGTTCGGTCGGCTCCGGGCTACAGCGCAAAACGGCGTCCATTTCTAGTACTATCGACGGCATGAACACGCACGCAAAAGCCTTATTGGCAGCACTGGCAGCCGCGCTCATCGCGCCCACCGTTATGGCGCACGGCATCTCGGGTGACGATCAGGCCTTTTTGATCAACAACCCCGGTACGCACATCGGCCCATACATCTATCTCGGCGCGAAGCACATGGTCACGGGCTACGATCATCTGCTGTTCCTGGCCGGCGTAATCTTCTTCCTCTACAGGCTGCGCGACGTTGCGCTCTACGTGACACTGTTCGCCGTAGGGCATAGCACGACGCTATTGATCGGCGTGCTCGGCGGCTTGCACGTGAGTCCCTATATCGTCGATGCCATCATCGGGCTATCCGTCGTCTACAAGGCCTTCG
>JAOTTJ010000187.1 GCA_029864465.1 Gammaproteobacteria bacterium
TTACTAATACGTTGGAATCACATCTTCGCAGAACACAGTATAGGCAGCCGTCTTAGTTCTGCCCAGCGCCAGACCCCGATCAATCGCTACGCCAGGGCCGCCTTGACCCGCTCGGGCGTCAATGGCAGCTCGCGGATGCGCCGGCCGGTCGCAGCGGCGAACGCATTGGCGATCGCGGCCGCCGTCGGCCCTTGCGCGGCCTCGCCGACACCGAGCGCACGTTCGTTCGGCCGGTCGATCAGCACGGTCTCGACTCTGGGCACATCTGGCATCGTCAGGATCGGATAGTTCATCCAATCCTGCGACAGAATTCCGTTGCGGTCGAATCGCACGTGCTCATGCAGCGTCCAGCTTGCCGACTGGATGACGCCACCTTCAATCTGGTTGGTCAGGCCATCGGGATTGATGATCTGCCCGGCATCGGCCGAGATCCAGATGCGCGGCACCTTGACGATGCCGGTCGTACGATTCACTTCAACCTCGGCTATCACCGCACTGTAGGTGGCCAAAGTCTTGTAGCGCGCATAGCCGATGCCGCGGCCGCGTGGGCCTCTGCCCTCCTCGCCCGGCTTCCAGGCAGCGGCCCTGGCCACGGCCTCGATCACGGCACGCTCGCGCTCGTCCTTGATGTGCGCGAGGCGGAACGCCACGGGGTCGATGCCGGCGGCAGCCGCGAGCTCGTCCATGAAGGACTCTATCGCGAATACGTTGGCATAGGCGCCGAGCGCGCGCAGCGCCGAGGTGCGCACAGGGTTCTCCATGATCAGGTGGTGCGTGGTGCGCTGGCGCGGGAAATCGTAGAGCGTGATAGCGTTGCGGTCGCCCGCACCGTTCGGCTGTGCGGCATGGCGCGCCGGCCCGGCCTGCTTCGCATCGGCGAGGTACCAGCTCCCGAGCAGGTTGATGCCGTCGGGACGGCCCGGCCGCATGTTGTGGCTCTGGCTCCAAACGTCGTATGTCCAGTCAACGACTCGGCCGCCGGCGACGGCGCCTTTAACCTTCATGGTCATGGCGGGCCCGTAGGGCTCCCACCTGAACTCGTCGTCACGCATCCATTGCAGCCGCACCGGCCACCCATCGACCGCGCGCGCTAGCATCGCGGCATCGAAAGCGACGTCGTCGGCGCCGTTGTGACCGTAGCAGCCGGCACCTTCAGCGTGGATGCAGCGGACGTCGCGCGGCTCGAGACCGAGCGCCCTGGCGATGGTGGCACGCAGCGGGAAGACGCCCTGGCTATGGGTCCAGACCGCAAGCTTGCCGTCCTTGAACTCGGCCACCGCGCAGGAGGGCGCGATCGCAGCATGCGCCTGATAGGGCCGATGGTACGTTGCCTCGATCACCTTGGCGCCGGCCGGCACGGGCGCGTCCTTCTCGCCGATCACCCTGTCCTCGGTGCGCAGGGACATGAGCTCTTCGTACATCGTCGCCGGATCGGGCAGCTCGGAGCCGCCCGACCACTCGGCGGTCGCGATCAGCATGAGCCGCGCATTGATGGCCTGCTCCTCGCGCTGCGCCACCACGCCGAGAAAACTGCCGTCACGCACCACCGCGATGACTCCCGGCATCGCCTTGACCCGGGCTTCGTCGACACCGTCGAGCCTGGCGCCATAGCGCGGCGGCCGCACCACGCGGCCATGCACCATGCCGGGAAGCCGCAAGTCCTGCACAAAGGCGGCACCGCCCGTCACCTTGGCCGGGATGTCTCGGCGCGGGAGGCTGCGGCCGACTATCCCATGCTGCGCGGGCGGTTTCGGTTGCGCTTGGGCCGAGGCCTCGCGCTCAAGGTTTACTTCACTCGCGAGCTCCCAGTACGTGACCTCGCCGGCGCCGGCCACCGTTCCGTCCGCTACGGACAGGTTGGCGACGGCGACGCCGAGCTTCGCGGCGGCCAGCTCCAACAGGATCTGGCGCGCCTCGGCGCAGGCAAAACGCAGCGCCGTGCCGCTGTTCTCGACCGACGTGCTGCCGGCGGTCATTCCCTCGTTGGGCGTGCGCGCTGTGTCGGCCGAGACGATCTCAACGCGCTCGTACGCGACATCGAGTTCCTCGGCCGCTATCTGCGTAAGCGCGGTCAAGATGCCCTGGCCCAGCTCGCACTTGCCGGTGAACACCGTCACCGTGCCGGCCGGGTTGACGCGGATCCAGCCGTCCAGCATGCGGTTGGTGCCGAGGCTGCCGGGAAGCGCGGGAGGCGCCACCTGCTGGGCGAGGGCCGTCGACCCACCCCAGCTGAACGCGACAACGATGCCGCCGGCGGACTTGAGAAAGTCGCGGCGGTTGGTATTCATGCCGCTTCCTGTGCTGCGCGTAGCACCGCGCGGATGATCCGGTTGTGGGTGCCGCAGCGGCACAGATTGGTGGCGAGCGCTGCCCGCACGTCCGCCTCCTCCGGTTGCGGATTGCGGTTGAGCAGATCGGCCGCCGCCATGATCATGCCGCTCACGCAATAGCCGCACTGAGCCGCCTGTTCATCGATGAAGGCCTGCTGCAGCGGGTGCGGATTGTCGAGCGTGCCGAGCCCTTCGAGCGTGGTCACGTCGTTTCCCTCGATCGAGCCGACCGGCGTCACGCAGGAGCGTCTCGCCGCACCGTTGACCAGCACCGTGCAGGCGCCGCATTGCGTCATGGCGCAGCCGTATTTGGCGCCATTGAGCTCGAGATCGTTGCGCAGCACGTAAAGCAGCGGCGTGTCCGGCTCGGCATCGACCGAGTGGGTCGCTCCGTTGACCTTCAGGCTGATGGCCATTGTGAGTCTCCTCGAAGATGGCAGCGCGCGGCTCGCGCATTTGTGCTCGAAGATTCTATCTTGCGTAGGCGGGGAGTGTCGCGTCGCGATGCGCTGCGCTGCGGGAGCTTTGCGGGACTCGGTGCTACTCGGTCACGCAGCGTACTGCGCTCTTGTCCGTTGACGCCCCCTGATTTACTAATAAATACGATCAGTTAGCGTTCACTGGCCGGATTCGGGAGGCAGGGGCCGGAGGTTCAAATCCCCTCACTCCGACCAGCAATAAAAATGAAAAACGCGGCGCCCTCACCCGCTAGCGGGAAGCGCGTTGTTCGTTATCAGAGGTTCACAAGACCGCCGGACGCGATTTTGGAGCCGCAGGCACCCGGAGGGCGAGTGCCGGGAAGGACACGAATCGACTCCTCTAAACCCCATCCATGCAACCCCCTGCCCTTCCTGAAACACCCCGGCGACGAACGAATCGAGGAGCGTTTCCCGGTTAGCCGGCTAACCCGCTCGCTGCGACAGAGCGGTAAGTCCCAGCGGTCTTCGCAATGGTCTCCAGCAGACGGTAGGCGCTCATGTGCCACGAGAATATTCGAGCGCGAAGAAGTCCGCTTTCTATCATCGCCGTTCGTCGTGCACCTGATTTGCTGACGCGCCGGATTGCTCGCGCCAGAGAGCGGTAGTCACGCGGGTCACAGTATTCCGCAGCCGGTCCGCAAATCTCCGGCATGGCACTGGTCTGCGAAGTTATCACGGGGCAACCTGCCGCCATGGCTTCGAGAGGCGGCAGACCAAAGCCTTCATAAAACGACGGAAAGACGAGGCACAGTGCGCGCTGATAGAGCGCGAACAGCTCTTCATCGTTGACGTAACCGAGGTGAGTTACCCGCTCGGGGTCGAGGGTAACGCTGCCGAATTGCCGCTGATCCGTGCGCCCGACAATGACGCACGGCGGGACGTCCTCGCCCAACGCTGCGAGAGCATCCATGACCACCGCGAAATTCTTGTTCGGATTGGCACTTGCTACGGCGAGCAGGAAAGGTTGTTCGGGTAGCTGGAATCGAGATAGCGCGTGCTCCGACATGGAATCCCGACCGACATGCTCGCTGCCGGGGTAGCACACGCGCAGCTTGTCGGCGCGCAGGCCCACGTGTCGCTGTAACTCTAAGCGCGTGAAGTGTGAATTGACGAGTATCTTCTCTGCCGAACGCCCCGCCGTATAGAGCAGCAATCGGTACCAGGTGCGAAATGCCAGTGTGAAATTCCGCGGAATTATGACCGGCTGAAGGTCATGCAGATACAGAATCTGTCGACGCTTGAGCAACGGGCCCGTATTACAGAGATTTAGCAACCAATGACCCCGTGTCAGACGGGGCAGATCAAGCTGATGTGAACGGAGTCTTATCGAGTTCGCGCCCGCGAAGTGGCGGATGCCATTAACGGTGGGAATGGTGTCGCTCGGGCCGTCGAGGCCATCGAGGCTGGCATGCAGCGCTGCCGGCCAGCATGAATACGGCTCAGATCCAGCCCAACATCATCGAGACGACTAGCTCCATCGGCAACCGAAACTCAGATTCAGCGATCCTAGCTGGACTCGGCCTTCGGATCGTCGCTACCCCATCGGTCAAAGCGGCGTTGGATACGGCATCGAAGAACGGCCGGCGTGCTCACTCCTTGGCCATCCAATGTCGCATGAGTAGGCTACGAAGGGATGCGACGGACACGGGCTTTGCCAGATAGTCATCGCATCCGGCGTCGAGGCACTTTTCGCGATCCCCGCTCATGGCATGGGCCGTCATCGCGATGACGAGGCCTCCGTAGCCATTCGCGCGAAGCTCTCGCGTCGCCGAATAGCCGTCCATCACCGGCATCTGCATATCCATGAGGATGGCCTTGAACGACGCACCCTCAGCGAGACGCTCGAGCGCCTCCGCGCCGTCCGATGCCGTCTCGGCCTCAAGGCCTAGCCCTTCGCAGAAACAAACCATCAGCTTGCGCAAGTCGGCCGTGTCCTCGACGATCAGGACTCGGCCATGTTGGCCCAGTCCGAACTCGAGGGGTCCCGCATTCGACAGGTCCGCCTTACTTTCCCCCGAGGTCGCTTGCTGGGTGCGCAGCGGCACCTCCAGCACGAAGCGGCTCCCGCTGCCTGGCTCGCTCTCGCACACTAGCGTTCCACCGAGGAGCTTCGCAAGGCGAGCCGAGATCGCAAGCCCGAGGCCCGTGCCGCCGAAGCGACGCGTGATCGTCTCGTCGGCCTGCCTGAATGGCTCGAATAGGGTAGACACTTTCTCCGGAGCGATTCCGATCCCGGTATCGGTCACGGTAAAGCGAATCATCTGAGACCGGACATCGCTCTCGATCTCGAGTGAAACCGAGCCGTTCGAAGTAAACTTGACGGCGTTCGTGAGGAGGTTCGTCAGTATTTGCCGGAGCCTCGTGCGATCGGCGACCAGTTGCTGATCCGCTGGGAACGCGCCCGACCATCGCGTCGTCATCAGCAGCCCCTTCTCCCGCGCCGTGACCTTGTGCTCACGCTCCAGATCGTCGATGAACTCGCAGAGCACGAAGGGCTCCGGAAATACCTCGACCTTACCGCTTTCAATGCGCGAGAAGTCGAGGATGTCGTTGACGAGCGCCAACAGATGTTGGCCGTTCCGGTTGATGCGCGCGACGCAGTCCTGACGCTCTTCCGCCTCGACATCACCGGCGGCGAGCAACCCGGCATAGCCGAGAACCGCGCTCAGCGGAGTTCGGATCTCGTGGCTCATGTTCGCGAGAAATGAGCTCTTGAGCCGACTGGCTTCCTCGGCCGCGTCTCTCGCCTGCTCCAGCGACCTTTGCGTTTCCTTCTCGTGGGTCAAGTCGCGGAGCGAGCCTACGAGGCTATCGGAGCTCGCTTTTCCGAGCGATAAGCCCACATCCGCGTATCCACCGTTCTTCTTGCGCAGACGGAACTCGCAGGTCACCGCCGAACCTTCCCCGGCGCTCACGACCGCGAGTGCCTGCTTCAGGACGGGGACTTCTACGGGGTCGACGAACTCCACGAGGCTGCGCCCCAGGGACGATTCCGGATCGTGTCCAGTCAGGCTGTGCCAAGCAGTATTAAGGTAGTCCAGCCGGCCCGACAGGTCGCACTGCAGCACGGGATGGCCGAGATTCTCCACCAATGCCCGGTAGCGGCGTTCCGACTCCGACAGACGTTCGATCAGCCGGTAATGGATCTGCGCCTGGACTTCCGAGGCCGGCGCCGCAGACCGCGCTTCGTTTGCCATGCCTGTCAATTGCCGCCGATCGCCAGCGCCTGCCCCCCGCCCTGCAGTGCTGCCGTAATCTCGACCGCGGTCTTCACGTCAGCGTACAGCGGGAAGACCTCTCTGCAGTAGAAGTCCTGCTCGTAGCGGGTGCGGCCGCCGGTGCAGTCGGACAGAATCGTGACGGAGAAACCCCGCTCGTGCGCGGAGCGACCGGTCGAGTCGATGCACACCGACGTCACGACTCCTGCCAGGACGATATTCGTTACCCCACGTTCGCGAAGCACGCTCTCCAGCTCGGTGTTCGAGAAGGCGTTCAGACCGCGTTTGCCGGGCACGTGCTGGATCCGCGGACCCATCGCTACC
>JAOTTJ010000188.1 GCA_029864465.1 Gammaproteobacteria bacterium
ACCGCATGCGTCCGGAGACGCTCGAAGATTTTCTCGGTCAGGAACAGCTGGTCGGGCCAGGCAAGCCGTTGCGCGCGGCTATCGAGCGCGGCGCCGCCGGGAGCATGGTGTTCTGGGGACCGCCGGGCTCGGGCAAGACGACGCTCGCCCGGCTGATCGCCAACTACACCGACAGTGAGTTCGTGCTGTTCAGCGCCGTGACCGAGGGCGTGCCGCGCGTGCGCGAGATCATCAAGGAGGCGCAGCAGCGACGCGAGGCGCAAGACCGCGCGACAACGCTTTTCTGCGATGAGATCCATCGCTTCAACAAGGCGCAGCAGGATGCGTTCCTGCCATGGGTCGAGGAAGGTGTCATCACGCTCATCGGCGCGACGACGGAAAACCCGTCGTTCGAGCTCAACCCCGCGCTATTGTCACGCCTGCGCGTGTTCGTGCTCGAGCCGCTCGAGACCGCCCACATCCGCACGATCATCGCGAACGCCCTCGCCGAACTGAGCGGCGATGTCTCCAGGGGTACGACACTTCCGGCGCTCGACGCCGAGGCGATCGAGCTCATCGCACGCCACGCAGATGGCGACGCTCGCCGCGCCCTCAATGCGACCGAAGCACTATGGGAACACCTGCGCGCCGCGGACCCCGAGGCGCGCCCGGCCATCAACGCCGACCTGATCGAAGCCGTGCTCGCGCGGCGTCTCGCACGTTACGACAAAGCCGGCGAGGAGCACTTCAATCTGGTCTCCGCGTTGCACAAAGCCGTGCGCGGCAGCGACGTCGAGGGTGCGCTCTATTGGCTCGCGCGCATGATTCAGGGCGGCGAGGATCCGATGTACCTGGCCCGTCGAGTCGTGCGTATGGCCGCCGAGGACATCGGCTTGGCTGACCCCCGCGCGCTGACCATTACGCTCGCGGCCAAGGAGGCTTATCACTTTCTGGGTTCGCCCGAAGGCGAACTCGCACTCGTCGAAGCCGTGATCTATCTCGCCTCGGCGCCGAAATCGAACCGCATCTACGCTGCCTGGGGCAAAGCCCAGGCCGCCGCGCGCGAGTATCCGGCCGAGCCCGTACCCAAGCACATCAGGAACGCGCCGACGCGGCTCATGAAAAACCTGGGCTACGGCGAAGGCTACCGGTACGATCACGCAGAGGGCGGCCACGCAGCCGGGCAGGAGTACCTACCCGAAGCGTTGCGCGGCGCGCGCTGGTACGAACCGGGCCCGCAGGGCTTCGAGAAAACCGTTGCCGAGCGCCTGGCTTGGTGGGCTGAACAGAAGAATAAAGCAGGCTAAACTGCTCTTAAACCAAAGGAACTGCCATGAAACGTCGCGACTTTCTCGCCGGCATCGGCACTAGCGCCGCCCTGACGGCCTGCACAACCGGTACCGAGCAACAAGCCTCCACGGCCACGAGCGAGCGCGTTACCTGGCGCATGGTCACGACCTGGCCGCCGAACTTCCCCGGCCAGGGCACCGGTGTCAACACGCTCGTGCGCTACATCAACGAGCTCAGCGGCGGGCGAATGACCATCGAAGTCTACGGCGCCGGCGAGCTCATCCCAGCCTTCGAGGTGTTCGATGCCGTTTCCGGGGGGGCGGTCGAGATGGGCCACGGCGCGGCGTACTACTGGCGAGGCAAGACCGAGGCAACGCAGTTCTTCGCGAGCATCCCGTTCGGCATGAACATTCATGAGATCAATGCGTGGCTCTACTACGGCGGCGGACTCGAGCTCTGGCGCGAGGTCTACGAGCCATTCAATCTCTACCCGATTCCAGCCGGCAACACAGGCGTGCAGATGGGCGGATGGTTCAACCGGCCGATCGACAGTATCGAGGACCTCAGAGGTCTGAAGATGCGCATTCCGGGCGTCGGCGGCGAGGTGCTCAGGCGCGCAGGCGGAACGCCTGTGAACCTGCCGATCTCAGAGATCTTCACAGCGCTACAGACGGGCAGCATCGATGCCACCGAGTGGGTCGGGCCCTACAACGATCTGGCGCTCGGCTTGCACACCGCGGCGCAGTACTACTACTACCCGGGCTGGCAGGAACCAGGCCCGGCGCTCGAATGCATGATCAACCTCGACGCATGGAACACGCTACCCGAGGATCTGAAGGCAATCGTGACAGTCTCTTGCCAGGCAATGAGTCTCGACATGGTTTCGGAATTCATGGCGCGCAACGCCAATGCGCTCGAGCAGATCCGTGCGAGCGGCACCGACATACGCGCATTCCCAGACGAAGTGCTCGCGGAGCTCAAGCGAATCAGCAACGAGGTCATTGAGGAGCTTGCGGCGGCGGACCCGCTCGTCGAGCGCGTTTGGACGTCGTATCGCGATTTCCAGGCTCAGGCACGCGGCTGGCAGTTGATCTCCGAGCAGGCGATCCTCAACACGACCAATCTTTAGCACCGAGCCCGATGAACGGCGTCCACGATCTCGGCGGCATGACCTGCTTTGGCCCCGTCGTCGCCGAGGAAAACGAGCCCGTCTTCCATGGCGATTGGGAACGGCGCGTCTTGGCAATCACTGTCGCAGCCAGCGGTGCGCTCGGCCCGCTCGACTACCGCCGCCACGGCATCGAGCGCATTGCGCCCGCGCAATACCTGCGCTCCAGCTACTACGAAAACTGGCTTGCGCGCATCGAGATCTTGGGCTTGGAGACCGGGCTCATTACCGAGCAGGAGCTTTCGAGCGGCCACGCTGAAAGGCAGACGGATACCCACCCACCAACGATCGAGGAGCTCGACGCCGTCATCATGGGCGGGCGGCGAGCGGACCGCGACGCGGGACGCCTCGAGCCGCGATTTGCCGTCGGGCAGCGCGTACGCGCGCGTAACCTGAACCCGGCTGGCCACACGCGATTACCGCGCTACGTGCGCGGACGTCTCGGTATGATTCACGCGATTCACGGAACGCACGTCTTCCCCGATACGAACGCTCACGGCAATGGTGAGAACCCGCAACCGCTCTACAGCGTGAGATTTTCCGCGACTGAGCTCTGGGGCCCGGCCGCAGCGAGCAGAGACCATCTGTTCATCGACCTCTGGGAGGATTATCTCGAACCCTTGGGCGAAACTGCTGATGAGTGACCACGCGCACAACGCACCGCCGAACCCGTACCTCGAGCCGCGCCGCACGCAAGCCGAAACGCGCGCACTCGAAGAACGCGTTGCGAAACTCGAACAGGCGCTGATCGAGAAGGGTATCGTCTCCCGTGACACGCTCGATCACGTCGCCGAGATCTATGAAAACGATATCGGTCCGATGAACGGCGCCCGTGTCGTTGCCCGCGCGTGGACGGACCCGGCTTACAAACAACGTTTGCTAGAAAATGCGACTGCCGCAATCGCCGAGCTCGGCTACTCGGGGCTGCAAGGCGAGCACATGGTCGTCGTCGAGAACTCCGCCAACGTGCACAACGTCGTCGTCTGCACCTTGTGCTCGTGTTATCCGTGGCCCGTGCTCGGTTTACCGCCCACGTGGTACAAGAGCCCGCCGTACCGTTCGCGCGTTGTGATCGACCCGCGCGGTGTCCTCGCCGAGCTCGGTCTCGATCTCCCCGCCGATATAGAGGTGCGCGTCTGGGATTCGAGCGCGGAGATTCGCTATCTCGTGCTGCCCGAGCGCCCGAGGGGCACCGAAAGCTCGAGCGAAGCGGAGCTTGCCGCGCTCGTGACACGCGATGCGATGATCGGCGTCGCCAAGGTCGAAGCATGAGTGAGCGCAGGGCCGATCCTGAAATCGCCGAGATGCCAGGACCAGGCGCATTGCCGCGCAAGAGCGGCGAGCTCGTCTTTCACCACGAGTGGGAGCGGCGCGCGTTTGCGCTCGCCATCGCGCTCTGTGAGCAGGGCCACTACGACTGGGACGAGTTTCGCGAGCACCTGATTGCCTCGATCGCCGCAGCCGGTGAAACGCCCGAGACGCCCAATCCGGCCGCACCCGGCTACTACGAGCATTGGCTCAGATCGCTCGAGCGCACGCTCGCGGCCAAGGGCCTGCTCCCGGGCTGAGCGGTAAATTCCAATAACGCTCCACTCGCGCTCGGGGCTAGCGGGTCAGTTCATGCTCCCCAGCACGATGACCGTACTTGGCAAGGCCTGAATAGACGGACCGTGATGCGACAGCGCGCTGCCCGCAGCCCAGAAACTACGGTTCTGCTCTGGTTTCTGGGTAGAATCAGGCCAGCCTCGCGATAACGAGCCTGGAAAACGAATGGAGGCCAAACCAGTGAGCTACGTAAGAACCCTATTCCTGAGCACCCTACTCGGTTTCGCGGCCTGTGGCGCCGCATACGCCGAAACGATCGCGATCATCGGCACGGGCCAGGTCGCCAATGCGCTCGGCCCGATGTTCGCCGAGCAGGGTCACACGATCATCTACGGGTCTCGTAACCCGGCCCGCGATACGGTCCGCGAGCTCATCGCGCGCACGGGCGCCGGCGCCTCGGCCGCACAGCCTGCCGAGGCCGTCGCGCGTGCCGAGGTCGTCATGGTCGCCGTGCCCTGGGACGCCCTGCCCGATGTCGTACGCAGTCTCGGCGATCTGACGGGCAAGATCGTCATCGATCCGACGAACCCGCGCATCGTCGGTGATGATGGCTTGCGTGACTGGGCCCATGACACGTCCAACGCGGAAATCCTCCAGGAACTCGCGCCGGGCGCACGCGTCGTCAAGGCGCTGAACACGATGAACTGGCGCACGATGGTCGATCCCATGGCAACCGGCGGTCCGGTCAGCGTGCCCGTCGTCGGCGATGACGAGCAAGCCAAAGCCTTCGTCGTGGAGCTCATCGACGCCATCGGTCTCGAACCGATCGACTTAGGACCGCTGCGCTACGCACGCATGGTCGAAGGCATGTACATACTCTGGGGCAACGCGAACACGCTCGAAAGAGGCTTCAATTACTACCTGCGGCCAGCTCCATAGAACGACACCGGCGGCTGCACACTAAAAGAACGCATTGAGGGGAAACGCTATGCATCACGTCAAATTATTATTCGGAATGCTCGCAAGCATCATGCTCATCGCCTGTCAGCCCGCCGGCGACATGGCCGAAGAACCCGCCGCCGCCGCACCGGCTGCGCCAGCTGCGCAGACGGCCATGCCGGCCGCAGCGCCGGCCGCCGCACCGCCCGAGCAGTCATCGACGGTGACCTACTCGCTGATCAACGAGCCGACGTGGGTCAATCTATTCGCGGGCCACGATCTTTCGCAGTTCAATGAGGTCGGCGGCCCCGAGTGGCGCATCGTCGACGATTACGTCGAAGCGACGAGCGGCGAGGCCGGCTTTCTGGTCACGCGCGGCAGCTACGGCAATGTGCAGGTCCAGCTCGAGTTCTGGACGAGCCCGGACGCCAACAGCGGCATTTTCATGCGCTGCCAGGACGCGAACCAGCCTGGTGCGGCGACCTGCTATGAGGTCAATATCTTCGATCAGCGCCCCGACCAGAGCTACCGCACGGGCGGCATCGTGGATTTCGCCGAGCCGATGGCGCAGATGGATGCCGCGGATCGATGGAACACCTTCGACATCGTCATGGATGGCGATCATCTCGTCGTGCACATGAACGACACACTCATGGTCGATACGACGGACGACTCGTTCGCGGTCGGCCCGATCGGATTTCAGTGGAGCGCCGGTGTCGTGCGTTTCCGCAACATCCGCCTGCGGCCGCTGTAAACCGCGCCGCGCGCACATCGCAATCCGCGTCGATTGCCGCGCCGGCTACCGAGGCTCGCGCAAGTAGGCAGCGATCGCCGACCACGCCTCGAGCTTCTGCGCATACGGCATCGCCGCGTGCGCCGGGCTCGTCGACGGCATTCGCTTCATTGGTAGCGAAGCGAACGGCTCATCGAGGATGGGCATCACGAGGCGCCGGTAGAGCGCTTCGGCTTTCGCGCCATTGAAGCAGACGAGCCCGATGCGTCGGTGCGTCTCGAGGAACGCCGCGAAGTCGTTCGCTTGAACGCTCGAATGCACGATGGCCGAATCGAGACTACCAGGCCGCTCGGCCGCGGCTGCAACGTCCCAGAGCGCAATCTTACTGGCTTTGAGCTTGCGCAACCGCTGCGCGTAACTGAGCTCGCGCCTGGCGCCGAACAGCTCTCCCATGATGCGCCAGAATGCGTTCTGCGGCTGCGCGTAGTACTGCTGCTCCTGGATCGAGCGCAGGCCCGGCAGGCTGCCGAGTATGAGCAGCCGCGCGTCGCGGTTGGCGACGTAAGGGAATCCGCGCGCGGTCGCCGTGCGCTGTCTATCTTGGGAAGAACTGGGCATGAGGTGCCCGACATTGTCCGGCACTCGGTGCGCGAGCGAAAGTTTCGCCCGGCGCGCTGACAGAGATGTA